>JAAYAQ010000491.1 GCA_012719295.1 Candidatus Hydrogenedentota bacterium
TGCGTGTCGCGTTCCGGCTGACCCGCCTTTTTGCGGCCACCGTGGCCTGTTATTGCGCCCTGCTCGCGATCGACGCCCTCGCGCGGCTGTTCCCCGCCCAGTTCGAATCCCGGCGCCGCCCCATCGCCCTCGCCTGGGTCCGTCAGCTCCGGAAAAGCATCGGGCAGCGCGCCGCCACCAGCGGTCCCCTGCCCCGGGGCCAGGTGTTTCTCGTCCTCAATCACGTCACCTGGCAGGATTTCCTGGTTCAGGACCTGTTTCCGCAGGGACGCCTCATCGCCATGGACTCCCTGCGCGACCTGCCGATTCTCGGGCGGTTTTTCCGCGCCCTGGACTATGTGTTCGTGAGCCGCCGCCGCGAGGAGGTAGCGCACGTCAACGCCGAGATCCGGCGCCGGCTGATTCGCGGCCAGAGCCTCTTGCTGGCCCCTGAAGGCGTCATTTCCCCGGGACGCGCCGTCCAGCGGTTCCGGGCCGCTCTGCTCGAAAGCGTCGCGCAGGACGGGTTTCCGGTCCACTACGCCGCCGTCCACTATCACACCCCGCGGGGATGGCCGCCTCCGTCACGGTCCGTCCTGTTCGGTCCTGACCCCTATTACCGCACCACCGAAGGGAAGATCCCCCATTCGCAACTCGAGCTGTGGGGGCCGCCCCGGCCGTTCCTGCCCCATCTGCTCCGGCTGCTCAGCCTGCCGTATCACCGCTACACGTTGACGCTGGGCAGAGACCCCATCGTACGCGGCGACCGCATCGACTTGGCGAACGCGCTTCACGAAGCCGTCAGCCGGCTTTTCCATCCCATCGACTGACACGGCGCAGCCGGGTTCGCGGATCAGAACGGCCAGGCGATGGGCACGAGGAGCGTCGCCGTCGCCACCAGCAAGAGGGTCAGGGGCAGGCCGATCCGCACGAAGTCGCGCAGGCTGTACCCGCCCGGACCATAGACCATCAGATTCGTCTGATATCCGAGCGGCGTCACGAAACTGGCCGACGCCGCGAACGCAATTGTCATGGCAAAGGGGCGCGGGTCTACCCCCAGCCCCTGCGCAATCGCCACTGCAAACGGGAACATGATCGCCGCCGCCGCATTGTTGGTGACGATTTCCGTGAACAGCGCGGTCATCACGTACACGCCCAGCAGCACCGCCCGCGGTCCCCAGGGGCCCATCGCCGCCACGACCTTTCCCGCAATAACTTCCACCGCCCCCGAATTGACCAGCCCTGTTCCCAATCCAAACGCGGCGCCAATGGTGATGAGCGTCTGCCAGTCCACGCTCCGTCGGGCATCCGCCACCGAGACGCACCGCGTCCCGATCATCAACCCCGCCACCAGGAACGCCGCCAGGACGATTTCCATTTTGCCCGTTGTCATCAGCAGGATGAGCATGCCCAGCAGGCCCAGGGAAAGCAGGGCCTTGTCGTGGCGTACCGCGCGCGAATCGTTCACCCCGCTGACCAGAAAGAAGTCGCTGTTGTTCCGTTGCGCGTCGACGAAATGCGGCCCCGCCTGCAACAGCAGCGTGTCGCCCTGCTGAAGCTCGATGTCGCCCACGCGTCCCTGAAGCCGGTGGCCGCCCCGATGCACCGCCACGACCGCGGCATTGTAGCGCGCCCTGAAGTTGGCATCGCGGATGGTCTTGTTGATCAGGGGCGAGGTCCTCGAAACCACGGCTTCGCAGAGCATTTCGTGGCGCCGGGCCGCCGCCTGCGCCTCGTAATCTTCATCGATGAACGGCACGAGCCCCGGGATGCGTTCCAGATCGACGATGTTGTTCACCACGCCCGTAAAGGTCAGGATGTCGCCCTCCTTAAGCACTTCATCCGGGCCCACCGGCGCGATCATGCGGTTTTCGCGCCAGATATCGATCAGGAACAGGCCGGCGAGGCGGCGCAACCCGGCCTCCTCGACCCGCTTGCCCGCGAGCCGGCATCCGGTCTCGATGCGCATGTTCGCGAGATACTCCCGCGCGGTCGCGTCCAGCCGTTCGCGGGCCCCCTGTCTCCGGGGCAGGAGGCGCGGGCCCGCCAGGAGGAGAAACACCGTGCCCACGATCGCATAGGGCAACCCCACACGGCCCAGTTCGAAGATACCGATCTCATACAGATGCCCGGCCAGGCCGGGATCGCTCTTTACGGCCTGCACCATCAAGCCGTTCACGACCAGGTTGGTGCTGGTTCCGATGAGCGTGCAGGTGCCCCCGAGAATCGAGAAATACGAGACCGGAATGAGCAGGCGCGAGGGCGAAACCTGATGTTTCCGGCACCAGTCTTCGACAATGGGGATGAACATGGCCACGATGGGGGTGTTGTTGAGAAACGCCGACATGGCCGTAATCCCGCTCAGCCGCCGCAGCACGTTGCGTTCATCGCGCGCGCGCCCCAGCACCCAGTCCCCGATGGTTTGCAGCGCGCCCGTCTCGCGCAAGCCCGCGGTCACCACGTAGAGCGCGCCCACCGTGAGCATGCCGGTGTTCGAGAACCCCGCGAACATCTCCGCGGGGGACAGGATCCCGGCCAGCCCCATCGCGACCACCCCCCCGACCAGCAGGGCGTCCGAGGCGCGGTTCGTGGCGAGACCAAACAGGATCACCCCGACCACGCCAAACGCAAACCAGGCTTCCCAACCCATGCCGTAATGCCTCCTGACACCCTCGCGCCGAACGGGCGCGTCCTTTGCACACCTTGTTGCCGTGCGCAAACACCCCGCACGCCCCGGATACTTCCGTCACATCGCGCGGCTCGCACGGAGCGGGGTCACCGTTCCCGCAACAACGCGCGGACACGCTTCCGCAACACCGGCAAGACCTCGTTCTCAAACCAGGGATTCTTCTTCATCCAGAGCAGATTCCGAAACGACGGATGGGGCAACGGCAGATACCTCGGCTGGTACTCGCGCCAGGCCCCAACCGTTTCCGTCAACGAGTCGCGCGCGCGAGCCCCCAGGTGCAGCGCCTGCGCGTGGCGCCCGCACAACAGCGTCAGCGCCACGTTCGGCAGATGCCCCAGAAGCGGTTCGAGCCAGCGTTCCGCGCACTCCTTCCGGGGCGGCAGATCCCCGCCCCGGTCGTAGCGGCCGGGATAACACAGGCCTGCCGGGATGATGGCGATGCGCGACGCGTCATAAAACGTGTCGCGATCCACGCTCATCCAGTCACGCAACCGATCCCCGCTGGGATCGTTCCACGGGATGCCGGTTTCGTGCACCTTCGTGCCCGGCGCCTGGCCGACAATCAGGATCCGCGCCGATTCGCTGGCGCGCAGTACCGGCCGCGGTCCCAGCGGAAGGTCCGCCGCGCACACCCGGCACGCGCGCACCCGGCGCAACAGCGCCTCGAGCGTTTCGCCGTCGTGACGCGCAAAATGATGCACGCCGCATTCCGGCACGCACGCGATGCATGTGCCCACGCATTCGGTCCGCGCCGCAATGCGGCGTTTCATCTCGCATTCACCCACCGGCATCCGCTCCCGGCGCACCCGCACGAACGGTCGCGTTATGTCAGAGGGGGAGTTCCCAACCCTTGCGGTACTCTTTCGAGACCACTTCCTCGGCGTTTCTGACGTTGGTGACCACGCCCTTCTGGTTGTCCCAGTGGAGTTTCTTGCCCGACTTCACCACGAGATTCCCGAACTGCACCATCTCCGTGAACGGACCGGCGTAGTCGAAATTGGAGCACGCGGGCGTCCCGCCCTTGCAGGCCTGCAGCCAGTTCTGGTAATGGTTCTGGTTTTCGATCCGTTCCAGGAACGGCTCGGGCTTCTTGTATTCCGCCATCTTTTCGTCCGGCATCAGGCGCGGCCGGCCGCCGTATTCGCCCTGGGTCATGATCCCGTCATCGCCCACCAGGTACGACCCGTTCATGTTCCCGTCGCCGAGCTCCTGCGCTTCGGGAATGCCCTCGGGCCGCGGCGGACGGTTGTAGACCTCTTCGCCCGTTTTCGGATCCGGCCAGTGCCCGTCGTACCAATAGACATCCACCGGCGCCATGTCGCCCCGCGCCGGGAACGAATACTTGATCGTCGTCGTGAGCGGGAAGGTCTCCTCGTTCCGGCCCTGCTGCATCACCACCTCGACCGTGTAGTCGGTCGCTTCGACGAGTTTCAGCGCCATGTACACGGGATCCATGATGTGGCAGGCCATGTCGCCCAGCGAGCCGCCGCCGAAATCCAGCCACGCCCGCCAGTCATGCGGCGCATAGCCCTGCGCGTAGGGGCGCATGGGCGCGGGCCCGATCCACCGGTCCCAGTCGAGGTTCTCGGGCGCCACGGCGGACGGCAGCGGCTCCGGCCGGCCCTGATTCGCCCAGACGGGGCGGTGGGTCCACACGTGCGCCTCGCGCACTTGGCCAATCGCGCCCGACCAGATCATCTCGCACAATTCGCGCACGCCGTCGCCCGAATGCCCCTGGTTGCCCATCTGCGTCGCCACACCGGTCTCGCGGGCCACCAGCGTCATCCACCGCGCTTCCTGAACGGTGTGCGTGAGGGGTTTCTGCACATACACGTGCTTGCCCATCTTCATCGCCAGGATGGCGGCGGGCGCGTGAATGTGGTCCGGCGCCGATATCGTTACCGCGTCGATCTCCGGCATCTGCTCGAGCATGTTCCGGTAATCCCTGAACCGCCGCGCGTCGGGGAGCTCCTTGAACGCCTTATCGCACCGGTCCCAATCAACGTCGCACAGGGCCACGATGTTCTCACCCTTGCACGACATGATGTCGGAAAAACCCTTTCCGCCCGCGCCGATCGCCGCAACGTTGAGTTTCTCGTTCGGGGACACTTTGCCGGGAACGACCTGAGCGTCGTTCGCCGCAACCCGCGTCTTTGTCGTGGCGCAACCCATCTGGGAGGCCGCGAGTGTGCTCGTGGCAATGAAGGCCCTCCGCGTCAAGTTCTGGTGCTTCATGGTGGTTCTCCTGATTGCGAGTGGTGAAGACAAACCGCTCCGACTCAGACGGGCCGGATACGAGTTTTCCTATCATAGCAGACTCGCCCATTCAAACAAGAGCGCGAGGCCCGATGACCCA
>JAAYAQ010000086.1 GCA_012719295.1 Candidatus Hydrogenedentota bacterium
GCGAGTGTGACGCCCGCGGGCGCCGTCTCAAGCCGGTAACCCTCGCTGCCCAGGTGTTCCAGCGCGGGGTCGATGCGCAGCGCGATGGCTTGCCGGCTTTCCGCCGGGGCCGCCGTGGGGAAGGGGAATCCCGTAGCCGGACCAAGCAGCGCCTGGAGATACGCACAGGGTTCACGGAGCGCGGCGTCCGCAACAATGACCGTCTCCGCGGTAAGCACAAACCGGCCGTCCGCGCGGTCGACCCGGAGCGGTTGGGGGATCAGCGGCAGCGGACTTTCCTGCGCGGCGGCACAGACCGCTTCAATCAGAAAAAACAGGGTGAATGTCACTCTCATGATTCCTCCTCTGGTCACGCGAAACGCGGACACCGCGCGTCATTCCGGAGCCGTCAGGCCCAGCGAGGCATACGCGGCGTCCATGGTGCGATGGACTTCCACGTCCCAGACCACCCCCTCCAGCTCGCCCAGAAGCTGGTACATCCGGGAGAGTCCGTACGCGTCCGAAGACGTTGCGACCAGCGCGGTCCTGCTGCCGGGAATACGCTCCGAACTCTTGGAAAGGCCGATCATGGACAGGGTGCGGATCCCTTCCCCGCTGAGACGCGATTCGGTCACCTCGCGAAAATCGTACAGCTCCAGCCGGGTGGGCCCGGCTTTCGAATACGCGTCAAACACCCCGAAAAAATCGTCCACGGTGAGCACGCCGCTTCCGGTGAACAGCGTGAAATCTCGCGTGCGGTCAATGGTGAATTCTATGGGCATACCGTCTTCCCCGCTCACTTAACCCCGCGTGTCATGGCGGGGGGAGTATATATCACATCCCGCGGTGAGAAGAAGCCGGCGCGCCGGAGAGCCACGATCCGCACCGGCCTCCCGCCCAACAGAGCCGCTCCGCCCCGGGGAGTGGACACAGTGGACGTGGTGGACGGCTCTGCCAGCGCGACTTCGCTGAGGTCAACGCCGCGGACGGCGCCTGTCCCGAATGACCCTCCCTGGCGACTTGGTGTGCGACGGTCTGCCGCATCGCATTTCACACCAGGACACAACGCCACAGAGATTTTCGTGTTGCCGGGCACCGCCCCGGCACAGGGGCGCATCCGGACCGGGTGTGGGACCGGTGCCCTCCGTGGCGGTTCTCTTGTCAATGAAGATCGCCGGGGGCCCTTCAGCGACCTTGGTCCGAACCATGCCTCGCCGGCATTTCGGGATCCAAACGCCTTGACAGATCTTCAGTGGTTCGGTAAAATGCTGAAAAAGAATTCAGACCGCGCGAGGGAGAACGTAAGGAGGTCGTATGGCGAAAGGACTGACGCGCCGCCAGGCGGAGATCTTGAGTTTCATCGTCACGTGCATCCGCGACAACGGGATGCCGCCCACCATCGACGAGATCGGCCGCCGGTTCAACATCTCCTCGACCAACGGCGTCAACGATCACCTCGTGGCCCTCACCCGCAAAGGCTACATCGAACGGTCGTCCAAGGCGCGGTCCATCCGGGTCACCGAGAAGGGCGCGGCCGGCCTGTACGGCGCGGGTGCAACCATGGTGCCCCTCGTCGGCCGCATCGCCGCGGGATTCCCCATCCTCGCGGAAGAGCATATCGACGATACCATCCCCGTGTCGCCCGCCCTCGGCCTGGAAGACGGCTATTCGCTTCGCGTACAGGGAGACAGCATGATCGAGGACGGCATCCTCGACGGCGACATCCTCCTGGTCGATCCGAAGCGCCGCCCGCGCAAAGGGGACATCGTCGTCGCGCTGGTGCAGGACGAGGCGACCGTCAAGCGCTTCTATCCCCAGGGCGAGATGGTGGAGTTGCGGCCGGCGAACGCGGCCATGCAGACGCTGATATTCCCGGCGCGCGACGTGCAGATTCAGGGCATCGTGGTCGGGCTCCAGCGCACGTTCGGCTGAGCAAAAACGGCACGCGGCAGGCCGCCGAAACGGCCTGCCGCGGATGTTTCCTGCCGGGACAACCGGGCTTACTTGCCTTTGAGCTCGACGACCGCGCCGACGGCCTCGACCTTCTGCTTGATTTCTTTGGCTTCTTCTTCGGTGCAGTCTTCCTTGATCGGCTTCGGAGCGCCGTCAACGAGTTCCTTGGCTTCTTTCAGGCCGAGACCGGTGATCGCGCGCACTTCTTTGATCACCTGGATCTTCTGGGAACCGACTTCCTTCAGGATCGCGTCATACGCGCTGGGACCTTCGTCGGCGGCGGCTTCGGCGCCACCGGCAGCCGGCATCATCCCCGCCATCATCATGGGGGCGGCGGCCGTCACGCCGAATTTCTCTTCGAGGGCTTTGACCAGTTCGCTCAGTTCGAGCACCGACAGCCCCGCGATTTCTTCGATAATCGCATTCAGTTTGTCAGCCATTTCGTCGTAACTCCTGTCACGTTCACGCCGCGGAAAGGTCAGGCGGCGGCTTCTCCATTGGTTTCTTTCTGCTTACGGATCTGATCAAGCACATTGACCAGGTTGCGGGGTACGGCGTTCAGCACGCCCACGAAATTGCGCAACGGCGCGGCGATGGTGCCCACTACCTGCGCGAGCAGGGCATCGCGCGGCGGCAAGTCGGCAAGCGCCTTCAACTGCTCGAGCGTAACGACGTTGCCCTCGAGAATGCCGCCGCTCATCTGAACTACCGGCACCTCTTTCCCGAAGTCCGCGAGGACTTTGGCGGGCGTAACGGGGTCGTCCGAGAACGCCCACGCGATCGGACCGTCCAGGAACTGGGCGGCGTCCGACAGGTTCAGTTCGTCCAGCGCGCGTTTCGCCAGGGTGTTTTTGTACACCTTGAACTTCACGCTGGCTGCGCGCAATTTCGCGCGGAGCTGGGTCGCCTGGGCGGCGTTCATGCCGATGTATTTCGTCATGACGACGATCTGGCTGGCTTCAATCCGTTCCTTGATCTCGCCCACGGCATCGATTTTTTCCTGCTTAGCCAAAAACAGTCACCTCCCTTCCCTCGCCTCATAAAAAAATCCCGCACGGTCGAAGACGGTGCGGGACAGAAATCACTCGGGCTTCCGTCGTGCTCCGCGGTCTCGGCAGGCGAATTTTAAGGCCAACATGGCCGCCGGCTGTCTTCGATGCGTTCCTACACGAGGCGATCGTTTGTTTGAGACGCCCAAGTTTAGCAAAGGCCGGCCAGGCAAGTCAAACCGGCCGCACGA
>JAAYAQ010000492.1 GCA_012719295.1 Candidatus Hydrogenedentota bacterium
TCGCCCTCGCCGCCTCCAATTTCGGGGACACAATACTAAAATAGTTTCTTGACAAGGGCGTCGAGGCCGTATTGTCGCGCGTGCGCGGATAATTCAGTATTGTGTCCTGAATGGCACTTACTTAAGGTTTAGTGTACCTGTTTCGATGCGGGCTCTCCTTGAAGAGTTGCCTGGGTTTGTTGAGGAGTTGGTAGTTTTTGGGTCGTCGTTTTCGGGCGCGCGGCTCAGCGCGGTTGGGCCGCAGTGGGACGGGGTCTCTGGCTATGGCATCGATGAGCGCCCGTCTCATGAGTTCGCACTTGTGGGAGGGGAGATTGGCGGCGGCCATTAGGGGTGCCCACCGGCGAATGGTGGCGACGGTGCCCTTGAAACTGAGACGATACGGGGAAAGGCCCTTGGTTCGAGCGGCCTGGAGGAGCAGGGCGCGCACCAAATTGTAGGCGACCAGGTACATGGCGAGTTCCTTATCGACCATAGCCGGGGTCTTGCACCGCAGCACTTCCATTCCCATAGTGGTTTTCATGTCGCGCAAGAAGAGTTCGACCATCCAGCGTCTGCGATACAGTTCGACGAAAGCATGCTTGGGAAAGCGTCTTGCGTCGAGTAGGGTCGTGACGACGACCAGCGTCTTGCTGCGGAATCCGGGCACGTCCACGGTGAAAGTGATTTCGCGGACAAGCAGTTGCGCGGGGACGGCCGCCCATTGTTCCTTGGTGAGCCATGTGGGGCAGGGCTTCCCCTTGAGCCATTTGATGAGGCGATCTCCTTTCCCGAACGTTTTGACCGGCTCAATGCCTACCTTTCGGCGCTGATGGTTCCTCATGACGCATTCAACGCCCTTTTGACCCAGGAAATGGAAGTCGGCGTAGCTGCAGAATCCGCAGTCGGTCAAGGCGACGTCCCCGGAGCTGAGGAGCGGCCAGAGACTGCGAAACAGGGTTCGTTCCGAGACGGTAAGCGCCCCCTTGGCCACCTCGAGCATGGCGCCGGTGGCCAGAGAGAACCCGGCAACGATACGCATCACCGGAAACCCGCAGCCGGGTTTCTGGGTGGTTGGCTGGGGGTAGCGCTCTTGGTTGGCCTCGGTGTCGGGCATGGAGACCGAGGAACCGTCGAACACTTTCACGTGCCGCCCAAACCAGGCGCCCTGCCTGCCTGAATCCGGTACGGCCCCGGCCACCTGTCGATAGGCCGCTTCGATGTCGCCAAGCCGAAGGCGTCTGCGGGCTTTGCAATAGGCGCCCGTCTTCGGAGAGGCTTTGGGTCCTTCGTGCACTACAAGCCAGGCGAGGAACTTCCTGACGACCTCGCGACAGGAACGGTCAGCCGCGAGGACCTGGGAAAGAAAGAGCCAGAAGGTGCGTGAGGGGGGAAAAGAGCCGGTTCCTGGCCGGGGCTCCAAACGTGGCGGGGAGCCGGAGCCACGGTTCGAACAGGTCCACCAACTCGCCCAGGGGAGCGTGGGTTAAGCGGCGGGCGTGTGTGGATAAGCAGCGGCAGCCTCTACTCATGGTGAATCTCCTTGCTTTTGGCGCGTAGCTACAAGTATACATACTTGTAGCATAGACCCGTGGCATAATGCAAGCAAGATGACCAGGAAAAATGAAGAATCGGTTGACCGCTTGAAAAGACGCTACCGGCGCCTCGCCGCCCGCGTGGCCAAACTCGGGCCTGTCCTTCAGGGCACGATCACCCAGCGCACCATTGTGCGTGACGACCCGGCCGACCCCGAAGAACAGAAAATCTACGGGCCCTACTACCAGTGGACCTGGAAGCGCAACGCAAAGACCGTCACCGTCAATCTCTCAGCCAGCCAGGCCAAGACCTACCAGAAAGCTATCGACAATCACCGGAAACTCGAGGAGATTCTGCAAGAAATGCGAGAACTATCCTTGGCAATCCTGGACAAGACAACCCGCGGCGTCAGGAAACGTAAACGCAATGAATAAGACCAGTTGGGCTTAAGTAAGTGCCATTCTATTGTGTCCCCGAAATTCAGCCTCCCCGATCGATTCTCCAGAACAGGTGGAGGCTGGCGCCGGGCCAGACACGTGCCACCCACGGTCCGATCGCAGCAAACCCGCGCTGCAGGCGGAACCTGATCGAGTCGGGCATGGCCGGATGCGCAATCCAGGGAAAAAGACCCCCGTCCACCTCGAACGGATGCGCCAGCACCCGCGCCCGGCGGAATCCCCCTGCGCGAAACACGCGCCGGAGCCGCCGCCCCGTGACGAACTGTTCCAGTTCCTGGGCTTTCCACCCGCCGAACGGCGCCCAGGTATCCTTCTCGTAGCCGCCGAAGGTCTCGCAGGCCTTTTTCACCAGTCCGGCCACGTTGCCATAGTTCGGCGCCGACACGAATACAAAGCCTCCCGGGCGCACAAGCCGGTGAAACTCGCGCGCGGCCGCCACCGGGTCCGGGAAATGTTCGAAGACATCGATGCACAACACCGCATCGAACGTCGCATCGGCAAACGGCAGCTCGGACCCGTCGGCGACCACCATGCGCACGCCGGTGCGGCTGGCCACCAGATCCGCGCCGAAATAGTCTCCGCCGCATTCCGTCACGACGTCGCCGGCGTAGCCGCGTCCGCACCCCACGTCAAGGACGCGCCGGTGGTTGAGTTCAATCCCGAGCAGTTCGAACACCTTGAGCATCATCTCACGGTGAATGCCGTCCACCCCGCCGAAGGGCGAACTGACCATGTCGGGATTGACCCGGTAGTATTCTCGAAACCGCTGGTTCACGGGCGGCGGTTCCTCCCGAAACGGCGGCCGTGCACGAGGTCGCGCGTCAGCCAGGCCGCGGTAACGTCATATGCCGCTGGAGTATTCACGCGGCCATTCTACCCGCAAACGGGCCCCGCGTCACGAGGGCGTCATCCCCCGCGGATGAGCACGCGTTCGTAAATGGCTTTGACGGCCGTTGCCTGGGCCTCAAGCGAATACCGGGTGGCCGCGGTTTCGCGCGCGGCCAGCCCCATCCGGTGGGCAAGACGCCGGTCGCTCGCCAGGCGGTCCAGCGCGCGGAACAGCGATTCGGCGGAACCATCGCAGACGAGCCCGTCCTTCTCGTGCTCCACGATCTCCCGCAGCATGCCGCGATCCGCCACGACCGCGGGCTTCCGCATGGCCATGCATTCGCGCACGGCCCGGCAGGTGCCGTCGCTTCCGGGCACCAGGAAGACCTTCACGTCAAACGCCTTGAGCATGCCGACATAATTCTCGCCGTCGAGGTATCCCGGGAAATGCACGTGATGCTCGAGGCCGAGCTGCCGCACGGGCGCCAGCCCCACCTGTTCGCGCCGGGTGCCGCGCCCCACGACAATCACCTGCGCCCGCGGATGCCGGGCCACGAGCATCCGGATCGCTTCAAAGAAGTCTTCGTAATGGCGGTGGGTCTGCATTCGCGCCACGATCCCCACCACAAACGCGTCGGGGGAGATGTTGAGCCAGCGCCGTCCGTCGGGCAGTTCGCGGGCCGGGTCGAAGCGTTCCATGTCCACCGCGCCGGGCACCACCGAGACGCGGGACGGGTCGAGACCGTGGGTGCGGATGTCGTGGTCCGCGGCCATCCGCGAGGGCTCGATCACGTGCGTCGCGCCGGCCATCAGGCGGGTCTGCGCGCGTTTCGCGGGAATCCCGCCGCCGTAGTAGTTGGAGCGCACCAGCGGGATCCCCAGCGACCGGGCCGCCGATGCCGCGATCCGGTGATCGTTGTCGAGGTGGCAATGCACCAGGTCGCAGGGATGGTTCCGCAGGTAACGCCGCAGGGCAACCCCGTCGAGCACGTTGAAGATGGGGTTGTGGTGCTTGTTGAGGCGGAACGCGAGAATGGGTTCGATGCCGCGGTCGCGCGCCGTTTCGGCCACTTTATTGATCGAAGCGCCCGAGCCGGGAGCGCACGCGAACGCGGCCTCCACGCCCAGACGCCGCAGCGCCACGCAGAGATTGAGCGCCGGCTCCGCCGGGCCGGTCCATTTTGCGTTGCTGAAGAGGTGAAGGACATTCATGCGGCGGTTTCCGCGCACGGACGCGCGTCCCGTGCGTCAGACCTCCTCTCTTCGGTATCGCGGCTCGCGGCGGTCTAGGGCTGGCTGGCGCCGGACTCCGCCGGGGCGTCGCCGCCACCGGGGGCGGGCGCTGCCGCGGCGGCCGCGCCGGCCGCGTCCCCGGCGCCCTCGGCCTCGGGCGCGGCTGCTTCTTCCGCGGGCGTTTCGGTTTCGTCCTGGTATGGCTGGAAGATGTTCTGGAACGTCTCTTCTACCAGCCCCCACTGGTGGGTATCCCGCAGGTATTGCAGGTAGTCCGAGAGCCGCTGATTCTGCGCCATGGACAGAGCCCGGTCGCGCAACTGGTCGCGCTCCTGAGGCCACTTCTCCTCCCAGTCCGCGTCCGTGGGGGGATGCTTGGCCACAAACTGCACGAGATACGTCTGCCCCATGAAATCCTGTATGGGACCAAAGACGTCGCCCGGCGCTTTGTCCGCGGCCATGGAGTAGAGCTGGCGGGGATTCACCGCCAACCCGCCCAGCGACATGTAATCCTGCTGGTTGAACCCGTCGAGGTCGACCACTTCCGCGTTGAGCTCGGGGTGAGTTTCCGGAATCTCCGCGAGCACGCTCACGCTGCCCTTGATTTCTTCCGCAAGGGCGCGGCATTTTTCGATGTATTCAGGCGAGCGGCGCACGGCCTCGATGGCGTCTTCCCGCACCTGGTCCTTCACCGCCTCGAACGGCTGCGGCTCGGGCGGCGTCAGTTCCACCACCTTCGCCACATACAGGTTGGCCTGCCCGGGAATGACGTTCGAGAACACCCCCTGCCCCAGTTCGGACACCCCCGTCCGGAACCGGAACACGTCTTCCTGGGGGACCTGCGCGATGGCAACGCTGTCGGGCCCGAACAGGTCCGTGGTCTGCACCTGGAGGCCCGCCTCGGCCGCGGCGGCGGCCAGGTCGCCCGATTCCCTGGCCGCGGCCAGAAGCGCTTCGGCCTTTGCCGTCAGCGCCGCGTTTTCCTCGGGGCTCAGTTTGGGGCTGAGCACGATGCGCCGGGCCTTCACGTCGCGCACGCCCGGCAGCGAGCTGCCTTCCCGGTCCTCTTCAGCCTTGTAGATGAAATACTGGCCGGCAGGACCTTCCACCACGTCGCTCACCTCGCCGGGCTTCAGGGCAAACAGCGGCTCCTGGAACGCGGGGGTCTGGGGCGTCTTCACCATCCAGCCCATGTCGCCGCCTTCGACCGCATCGACGCCTTCGGAATGCGCCTTGGCCAGTTCCGCGAAATCCTCGCCCGCGCGCGCCTTCTGGATGATCTCCGCCGCAACGGCCGGCGCCGGCGGCCGCACCGACAAGGCCACGAAATCCGCCTTGCGCTTGGCGGGAATGTCATACACCGACGGATCGGCATCGTACTGGGCCCGGATGTCCTCTTCGGTGGGCTCGATCGGAGGCGCGATGGCGACGTATTTGAGGTCGAGCTTCGTATGGGCGTCTTCGAATTGGGTCTTGAGTTCCTTCTCCGAGACGCGCGCCGAGGCCGCGGCCTCCGTGATCACGAGCTGGTAGCGCATCTGGTTCGCGACTTCCTCGTAGATCTGGTTCCACGACTGGCCCGACCGCTCATCGATCAGTTTCACCCACTCGTTGAACTGCTCGGCGTCGAATTGTCCCGCGTCGTTCTTGAACTGCTCTTTGAGCTGTTCGACCAGATACGCTTTGTCGAAGCTGTACGGGGAGTTCTCGGCTTCGGTCGCCAGCAGCCGCCGGGACACCATCGCTTCCATTACGCGCTGCGCGGAACCGTCGGCCAGCAGGTCCGTGAATTCGGCTTCCTGCCCGAACCGTTTGCGCTGTTGAAGCTCCTGATTGAGCGCCTCCCGGAATTCCGCCGCCGGGATGGACGCGCCCTCGACCACCGCCACCGGCGCCAACGCGCTTTCCAAATCAGGATCCGGGCGGTTCGCGCTGCGATAGCCCCCCCATACCACGAACGGTCCCACGACCAGAATGATCGTCACCCACAGGATTTCTTTCTTGTACTTGCGCATCAGCATGCTCATGATGCCGATAACCTCCGGAACGACACCCGGCTCCTTGCGGGCGCGCATTCAGTTGGGAATAAATGAACTCGCAAACGCGCGAAGAGTAGCACACGGCGCCGTTTGTTCGCAAACCGGCGGCGACGTGCGCAGGGCGGCAACCCGACCGCGGCAACTGCCCCGGCGCCACCCCCATAAGCGCAACCGCCGGACCGTCCTGACCGGCCCGGCGGCGCGTCTTACCTGGTGAAACTCAGTTGACTTCGTTGTCCCCGCACTTGTCCGCGTAGCAGGGGCAATCCATGTTGAAATTGGCCTGCATGAAGTCGCGCAGGCCCGCCTTCACGTTGCAGACCGGCGCCGGCAGCGTGACGGCATACGCGGGATACTTCGATACGGATTTCAGGTGTTTCATGGTTTTCTCCTCTCCCCATAACCTGGTTTCACGTTGCATGTTCAGTCGTTCCCCGACGACTTGAACTTATGCTTGTACATCACGTAGTACGACCAGTTGTCCAGGTCGGCGCCGTCTTCACAGAAGAACAGGTATCCCGCCGCCAGGACCAGATCGTCCTGCTCGGTCAGCGGCACATCCACCCCGATGCGCGGGCTGATATACACCGGCCGCGTACGCTGCTTCTGCACGATCCGGGGATCAAAACTCGTGAGCGGCAGGTCAATTTTGACAACAGCCTCCGCACGCAAGTCCAGATAGGCCCCGATGACCCCCACAAACGGCCGTGTGCCTCGCAGCGACCGCCGGAAGCGCTCCATCGCCCCGTCGGCCGGTTCGTACACCGCCTGACCCCATGGATAATACAGGATCCCCGTGGATGCAAACCAGAATTTTCGCGAAAAGTCCACATGGAACATCGCGGGGATCCCCAGGGGATAGTAGCGGTCTTCGTTGCGCACGGTGCCGAGCGACCCCCCGAAGGTCGACACCCAGACCCAGTTCGGGGTCAGCTCCCGGCCAAAACCGACGTGCAGGTCCCACACCCGGAATTCGTCCCGCCAGGTGGCAAACGTCCGCGGCTCCTCCCACCGGGGAAACGCCCTGCCGAGCAGGCCGTTGATTTGCCGGTCAATCTGGGCTTCCGACGTTTCCAGCCGGGGCTGCACATTCGCCACGCCAAAGATCAGAAACCACTTCGAGCGTTCGTCCGCGGCAGAGGTTCCAAACCCGGAGGAGGCCGCTTCATCGACCGGCTCGGCCAGACCGGTGGCCGCCCATACAAAGACGCCCATGACGAGCATTCCACAAACAGTCAGGGTGCGAGTGTACTGGTGTGCCATGCAAAGGAACCCCTTTAAGCCAAATACGAGAGTTGATGCCGTATGCCGGTGAAGGTTGCTCTTTCCCCGTCCCTATGGTACCGAACGGCCGGGAGCAGGTCAATTCGACCGGGAAAGGCCGCGACCGGGGCCCGTCCCTCGGAGCGAAACCCGATTAACCCTTCCAGGGAAACAGGAAATCGCGGAATCCGCGGTTCAGGTAGTCGTCTTCGTCATCGGGGGGAAAGGGCAGCGGCTGTTGCGCCGCCGAATCACCCGCATTCGCGACGGCGTACTTCCGGGCGAGCATTTCGTAGGCGCTGCCCGTCAGCGCGGCCAGGGCCGGACCGTACAGGAACAGAAAGAGGGGAAAAATGGCCAGGCACAGGGCCGTGAGCGCCAGCGTCTGCAGCGCGAGTCCCAGCGAGAACAGCGGATTATCGAGAACGAGCAGGGCGGTGAGTTTGAGCGTGGCGCCCATCCCGGCCTTTTTCTGCACAAGCGTGGGCAACACAAGCAGCGCCATGAACGCGGCGAACACGAAGCCCCACAGGGCGATGCCGCTGAGGGCATAACCCAGCCAGGGGGCGGCGCCGCGCAGCTTGGCCGCATAGAACCAGGTGCTCGTGCCGAGACTCGCCGCCGCCAACACAAACACCAGACCGAGCGCCGCGCTCTTCAGCGCGTACAGCCGCATGCCGCGGAAGAAATCCGAGAGGCTGCCGTCACGCTGGTCGATCAGCACTTTGACCAGATGCGCCAGCCCCGCGCTCGACACCGGCAGCACCAGACCAAACGCAAGCACCGCCGCGGGCGCTCCAATGACCGCCCGGATGAAGGGCTGGCCGCTCAGCAGGGCCGTAAACGCAACCCACGCGGGCACGAGCAGCGACAACGACCAGAGCAGGCCCGCAACCAGGAACTTGCCCAGGTGATCGTACGTGATCCAGAACGCCATTTTCATTGCGCGTGCAAGCATCAGGCTACCCGGACCGCCGACAGGGGGCCGCCATCGGATTAATAGAACACGCGCACGCGGCTCTTGTTGCGCAATTCCTGAATCCAGTTTCGGTACTGCTGCGCGGCGGATTCCGCGCGCAACCGGGGCTCAATGTCCTTCCGCACATCTTCCAGCGTGGCCTGACCGGCTTCCTGCCGCTCGTCCACCCGGAGGATGTGGTAGCCGCCGGGACTTTCGAGCACGTCGCTGATGCCGGCCGCCGGCACACCAAACGCGGCCTCTTCGAGCGACTGCACGAGATCGCCGCGCGCCACCCAGCCGATGGCGCCGCCCTGTTGCGCTTCCGGGCCCTTCGAATACGCCTTCGCGACCGCCGCAAAATCGCCGCCCTGCTTCAATTCGCTCAGGATCTCGTCCATCCGGGCCTTGACCACCGCCCGCTCGTCCGCCCCGCCCGTCGCGGGCAGGAAGATCTGGCTCACCCGCACGCGCTCGGGCCGCGCAAACTCGTCTTTGTGATCCTCAAAATACTGCGCCAGGTCCGATTCCGACACCACGACCTGCTTTTCAAACTCGCCCTGCTTGCGCACCGCCATCGCGCGCGCCATGCTCTGCTTGCGGATACGAACCCGGAGATCGCCCAGGGTCTCGCCGGCAGCCTCCAGTTCCTTCGTGAACTGCTCGGGAGAATCGTACAGCTTCTTGAATTCCGCCAGCTGCTCGTCGATCCGCTTCTCCTCGATCTCGATGCCCGCACGCAGGGCCTCCCGCAACAGCAGCTTCGCGTCGATCGCCTGCTCCAGGGCCTCCCCCATGAGTGCGTCCGCGGCCTTCTGAAACGACGCCGCATCCGCCGCGGTCGACTGCAGCTCCGCCAGACGCGGCGCGATTTCCATCATGATCTCGCTCTGGAGAATCGCTTCCGTGTCGACCGTCGCGAGAATCTGATCGACAAGCTCCCCCTGGCTGACCGGAACACCCGCCAGCGCCACCACAACCACGAGCATCTTCAGGGTACGCACCGTAGGCCCATCCTCTCGGTTTTCGGACTGTGGAAGCGATGGAAACGCTTCCCTGCTGCACATTTACGGCCCGGCGGAATGCTCCGCCTCCACGACGACGCAGAATAGCATACAGTCCCACCCCGCGCAACCGGACCGCCGCCGGCGCCCCGCATCCGCCGGCGATCCCACCCGTCCCGCCAGCCCAGAGCGTTTGACTTCCCGCCCGCCATCCGGTAAGATCCAACCGCTGTATCACCGGGCTGTGCCAGCCCGGTTTTGTTTCGTACCGCCAACCGCGTGGACGGGTAGCTCAGGTGGTAGAGCATCGGACTTTTAATCCGGTGGCCGTGGGTTCGAGTCCCACCCCGTTCACCATCCTACTTTTCCCATTTCGGGGAAACGCGCGCCCAGGGTGAGCAGACGACTCACCGGCTCCTCATAAGGCGAGCCAGCGGGGGTTTATACAAAAGCCTCGAATTCATCTTCGCCCTCTGCCATTCGACGCCATGCATCCATCCCCTCCAGTTCCTCGTTGACTTGAGCCACGTCGAAATCGCTCGGGTCAAAGTTCTCGGGTAGCCACTCGCGATAGGTTTCGTACTCTTCGTGCTCAGGGTCCTCCAGGATCATGAGCATGTTGTAGTATCCGCTAATCCCGCCGCAGTCTTCCGGAGGACAGCTCCGTTCGCCACCCGTGCAGACGGGATAACGGACGGACGGTTGCGGTTCTGATATCTCTTCGACAACGACCTGATGCACCCAGTAGTCCCCGAAATCGTAAATGTACTCCAGTTTCGTTCCCTTTCGCTTTAGGACGGCGCGCAGTTCAAACTCGTCTTCGTCGTTTGTGGGCTCCTGGTCGTAATCATCGGGAAGAATCGCCGCAAAGCTCTTGCGACCGATATGGAATTCGTGCAGATGGCTGTTCGACCATCCCATGACAATCTGAAGCGCGTAGTGCAAGTCGCCCAAGGTTGCACAGTCAGGTATTTGGAGGCGCCGCCAGATAGGCGGGTTGCTTTCCTCCAACGTGACCTTCAGCGTGAGAATCCTGGCGCCGGAGGGCGCGTAAGTTCGCATCATCCTCACTCCTCTTCGTATGTTTTTGCCACTTCTTCTCCCAGCAGCCAGGCGCTCGCGGGAAGCCACCGAATCGGGGCCGGCAACGTCTCACGTGGGGGCAGGGAATCGTAGGTAAGCAAGAGCGGAACAGCCTCCGGATAGTCGGCGGAAGCGGAGACCAGCGCCCGCACCTCGCGTTCCCACATGCCGGGTTCCTCCACATGGGCGGAGGACTGAATCAGAAACGTCTCACCGTCGGGTCCCTCTGCAACAAAATCCACCTCGTGGCCTTCCCGCGTTCGCACATAACCGATTTCGCAGCCACGGCGTTCCAATTCTATCAGGATTGCCGTCTCCAAAGCGCGTCCGAGATTCTTTCGCCCCGTACGTTCGTAGAGCGCGATAAGGCCGGGATCGACGGGGTACGCCTTGCGGGGATTCACCATACGCTGCCGTTCAGATGCGGTGTGCAATGAAATCGTGCGGATCAGAAAAGCGTCCTCTAAATGGGCGAGGTACTCGTGCAGTGTGTTCTTCCCGACGCTAACGCCCTGTGACCGGAGCGTATCGTGGAACTTCTGGATGCTGAACGACGAAGCCGGATTGCCCAACAGATGGCGTTGCATCCAGCGCAGCGCAGTCAGGTTGGTTACCCCATGCCTTTCCACGACGTCCCGAAGCGTGGCGACGTCCACATAGGTACGCAACAAGGTGTTTCGGTCGCGGGATGCCAATCCTTGTGTTTCGGGGAATCCCCCCTCCGCGAGATAGTCCCGGAAGTGTTTCTCGACCGACGAGCGTTCCGCTTTGGGCAAGGTGCTCCAAGGCGTCCCGGGCTCCATGCCGCGATGACGTAGAAACTCACGGAAGCTGAAGGGATGTACCAGGACCTCAATGCCTCTACCCCGCATACTTGTCGCCACCTCGCGACTCAGCAGCCGTGCGGAGGAACCCGACAGGAAAAGGTCTATCTGTTCGGTATCCATAAGACGGCGAGTGAATTTTTCCCAACCCGGCGCCAGTTGAATCTCGTCAAGAAAGAACGTTACCGGCTCTCGATCCCGGCACTCCGGGTGAAGGCTGAAGTACTCTTCCACGATCGATTGGAGGTCGCCCGTCATCATTTCCATAAGGCGCTCATCTTCGAAACTGAAGTAAAGAAGGCCGTCGCGCGGAGTGCCTGCGGCAAGGCGTTCAGCCAGACACTGCCAGAGGAAGGTCGTCTTGCCGCTTCGCCGCATGCCTACGACAACCTTGGCCTTGCCCCGGATTTTGGAAAGTGTGATATCCCTGCGGGTGTATGCGGGCACGGAAGCGGCAAGCCCATCAGCGATCTTCTGCCGAATCAGGAAGCGAATTTCTCTTTCTTGAAGTGACATTATCGAATCCTTTTGTCTTTCCTGGAAAGATAATATCATACCGAGGCCTTCTCTCGATAGTCCCCGGAATTCCCCTCAAAATGCAGCCGCATCGGAAATAATTGATAGCTGCCCGACAAGAACCCTCTATCGGAACTGTACAACACTTTGTACAACACACCTTTGGAATAGGCTGCAGCCTATTGCCGCTGGTTGCAGGGCCGAGTTTTTCGTTGCAAGTAGTTGCGGAATATTGCGTTACAACAAGTCGAA
>JAAYAQ010000493.1 GCA_012719295.1 Candidatus Hydrogenedentota bacterium
ATCATCGCGATGGCGGCCGCAACGCCCCCAATCGCCACGCCGGCCCCGAACAGAAACAGGTATTCGGTCAGAAACAGCCTGACCAGCGCCCGCTGCTCAAAACCCACGGCGCGCAGCATGGCGATCTCGCGGCGGCGTTCGAACAGATTGCGCAACACCACAATCCCCAGGGCCGCGCTGCCCAGAACCATGCCTAGACCGCCAAGCACCAGAAACATCGCCAGATAGGTGGACTCCACCGCGTAGAACCGGCGAAGACGTTCGACGGCGGATTCGGCATCCATGCCTTCCCGCTCAAATGCCCTGGTCAGAGTGGCCGCGGCCGCGCTGGCCTGCCCCGGCGGCGTATCGACAAGAAAGACGCGAAAACCCGGTTCGGACGGGAACAGCCGGGTGAACCAGGCGTCTGAAATCAGGATGCTTCCCTGAAATACCGAAAGCCGCATGGGGAGACGTCCCACCAGTTTCAGCGTCACCTCCTTGCCGTCATCGTCCCGGTAGATGAGCATATCGCCGTCTTCGACCCCGGTCTTTTTCTGAAGTCCCCACATGGCCGTGTCGGTATCGCCCACCAGGGCGGGCACCGCGCCTCCGCGCAGTCTCCACGTGAGCAATTGCCACACATCCTCCTGCGGATCCTCCGGCAGAAACGCGCGAAGCCTGGACAACTCGTCCGCGTTCACGCCCAGGATCCGGGGGGATTGCGCACGGTTCAGGTTCAGGCAACTGGCATCATCGCCATCATGCACACGCAGCGCCACAACGGTTGCGTCATCCCCGGCGAGGGTGTCGGCTGGATTCCCGGCAAGCGGAAACGTCGTCTCGGCGAACAGTTCGAATCCACCCGTACCGGAGGAACGCTTGCCGGCATCGGCCGTGACGTCGGTCTGCATCGAAGATACCGCCAGCACGAGAAACGCCCCCGTAGCGAGCAGCGCCGCAACACTGAGGCTCCGGCCCCGGCGGCGGGCGGCATTTTCAAGCACCAGCGATGTGAATGTGAGACTATCGCCCGGGCCCGTCGAACCCATGCGCCCGAGAACCCAGCGGAGCACGCCCACGCCCGATATGAGGAGCAGCGCCCCGGCTGCGAAGAAGACCAGGGCCACATCCGCCGTCCCCGCAATCAGCGCGTGCCCGATCAGTCCCAGTGCCGCCACGAATACAAGCGCCGGAGGCCACAACGCGGGCGCACGGCGGCGTCGAGACGCCCCGGGCAATTCCTCCTGCGAGAAGTCCATGGTGAGCAGGTCCCGCGGAGCATGCGTCGTCTGCCGCCACATGGCGAGGCCCATGGCGCCCAGCGCGCACAACAGGCTGACGGCGGCGCCGGTCAGGACCGTCCCCGGAGCCGCATGATAGAGGATATGGGTTTGGGCCACCGCGCCCTGCCAGTAGTGCGTCAACCCATAGATAAGCGCCCGCGTATACAGTGTGCCGGCCGCCGCGCCGAGTACCGCGCCCGGGATGGCGCTTGCCGCCGATTCCAGCAGGAACAGGGTGCGTACCCGCGGCGCGCCAAACCCCAGGGCAAGCAGCACCCCCATCTCGCCAGCCCGATGCTGCACCCCGAATACAAACAGCAGCGCGGTGAGGATGAGCGCGGCCACGATCAGAAA
>JAAYAQ010000494.1 GCA_012719295.1 Candidatus Hydrogenedentota bacterium
CGGGTACGCGGACGGCAAACCTGCACCACTCCGCCGAATCCGTTGGGGTCCGGCACGCTCAACGAACCTTCCGTGCCGTGAATTTCGATGCACGGCATGGTATGCCCCCAGACATCGAAGCTCATCACCATGGTGGCGATGGCCCCGCCGGAAAACTCCAGAATGCCCGCAATGTGCGTTGCCGTGTTGACCTCAATGATCTCGCCGAATCGCGCTTCACTCGTGATCAACCGTTCCGGGAACGTCGCCCGCGTCAAACCGGCCACGCGCGTCACCGGGCCCATCAGCGATACCAGCGCCGTGAGATAATAGGGCCCCATGTCGAACATCGGTCCGCCCCCGGGCTGGTAGTAGAAATCCGGATCCGGGTGCCAGTGCTCATGACCATGGCACTGCATGAACGCCGTGGCCGACACGGGTTCGCCAATCCAGCCGTCGTCGATCAGTTTCCGGCACGTCTGGAGCCCCGCGCCCAGGAACGTGTCGGGCGCCGCGCCCAGCAACACGCCCTTCTCCCGGGCCAAGGCCACCATGCGTTTGCCCTCGTCCCGTGTGACCGCGAGCGGTTTTTCCGTGTAGACGCTCTTGCCCGCTTCCAGGGCCGCGATACCCACCGGCGCATGCGCTTTTGGAATGGTCAGATTCAACACGAGTTCGATGCCGGGGTCCGCGAGCAATGCCTCGACCGGGCAGGCCTTCGGGATCGAGTACTGTTCCGCGCTGGCGACCGCGAGCTCCGGCGCCAAATCGGCGCAGGCAACGATGTCGATGCTGTTGAACAACGCCCCATTGCGGAAATAGATGGCCGATATGTTCCCGCACCCGACCAGGCCCACTCTGACCGGCTCCATGCCCCGTCCCCTCAGCGCGCCGCCCACAGACAGCCGCGTTTCATGATTTCCATCACTTCCGGCACATCGAAATCCGCCGCCACGTGCCCCAGTGCACTGTAAAACACCCGGCCCGCGCCATAGCGCCGTTTCCACACCACCGGCATCACGCAGCCCGCGATCCATGGATACACGTCGCCGGTAAACGTCGTCGTGGCCAGTACCTCATTGGACGGATCGACGTGCAGGTAATAGCATTCCGAGCGCATGGCAAAATCGCCGATGCCCGCGGTGACAGGATCCTCGGGCCGGATGATGTTGACGGTGTAGTCCACAATGCCGCCGGGATGCTCGACCCATTGCCCGCCCGTCATGAACTGATATGCCGGATGGTTGCGAAACGAGTCGCACAGGCCCCCGTGCCACCCGGCGATGCCCACGCCGCCCTGGATCGCTTCCAGCAGGCCCTTTTCCTGCTCCGGCAGCATGTCCCCCATCGTCCAGCAGGGCACGAGCAGGCTCAAGGCAGCCATTGCCTCCGCGTCCGCGTACACGTCCAGGGTATCGGATATCCGGACGTCGAATCCGGCCGTCTCGAGCACCGGGGCGACCTTCTCGACGCATTGCCGCGGCTCGTGGCCCTCCCAGCCGCCCCAAACCATCAACGCGGTTCTGCTCACGGCGTCCTCCTGGCCCTCGGGCCGATACGGAAAAACCCCGGTCCGCACCCCTTGCTCGCGCTGCCCTGGACCGTCCCCCCGCTCTGCGCTATTTCTCGCCCCAGAGCACGATCGCGGGCGGCAGGTTCTTCCAGCAGATCCGTGATTTCCCCACCTTCGAGAAACGGCCGGCCAGCTTGTGTCTGAAGCGGCGCCCGGCCGGCAGCACCATGCTGCTCAGATACATGTAGGTGGCAAACTTCCCCCCGGGACGCAACGCGCTCAGCGTCGCGTCGAGCAACCGGTCCTGCAACTCTTCATCAAACGCCGCCCACGGCAGCCCCGATACGATGCTGTCGCAGAAGTCCTTCCCGTGCTCCTTCAAAAACCTCGGCGTATCTTCCGCCGACCCCTGGATGATCTCGACCCCGGGCAGGCATTTACGGCACACGTCAACAAAATCCGGGTTAATTTCGAGGGAGAAGAACGTTGCACCGTCCTGGAGTCGCGTGCAGAGCACCTGGGTAATCGTGCCCGTGCCCGCGCCAAACTCCACGACCACGTCCGCGTCCGGCACGCCCGCCGCTTCCGTCACGGCGCCCGCCAGATATCTGGAACTCGCCGCAAACGCGCCCACTTCCTTGGGATGCGCGACAAATTGCTTGAAAAAGCCCCAGGCATTGCGCCTGACGCTGCCGTTCCCTGAAGACCCCATGGCGCCTCAATTTCTATCGTATAAAACCTGCGAATGACCCGTAATGATTCATGATACCGCAGCGGTCGGGATGCATCAAGGAAAACCGCCCTCGCCGCCCTCGCCCGGCAGGGCCATTGAGGCGCTCCACGCGATGCGATACAATAGGCCAATACAACGCCGTCCGGGGGACGCGCACCCGTGCATCCCGCCCCCTCCCCCACGGCCACGAAGGAGGAATC
>JAAYAQ010000495.1 GCA_012719295.1 Candidatus Hydrogenedentota bacterium
CCGCCCTCGCCCGGCAGGGCCATTGAGGCGCTCCACGCGATGCGATACAATAGGCCAATACAACGCCGTCCGGGGGACGCGCACCCGTGCATCCCGCCCCCTCCCCCACGGCCACGAAGGAGGAATCATGAGTTTTCTTGCTGAACGCATGAGCCGCATCGATGCCAGCGGCATTCGCAAAGTCTTTGCCCTGGCGGCCAATCTGCAGGATCCCATCAATCTGAGCATCGGACAACCCGATTTCGATGTGGACGAGGCCGTCAAACAGGACGCCATCGCCGCGATCGAGGCCGGGCTCAACAAATACACGCAGACCTGGGGTCTCGACGAACTGCGCGACGAAGCCTCCGCCTATTACCAGCGCCGGTTCGGCACGCCCCTCGAAAACGTCATGGTCACCTCGGGCGTTTCGGGCGGCCTGTTCCTGGCCCTTCTCGCCACCATCAATCCCGGCGACGAGGTCATTTTCGCCGACCCCTATTTCGTCATGTACAAACACCTCATCAATCTCCTGGGCGGCGTGTGCAGGCCCGTCAGCACCTACCCCGATTTCAAGTTCAAGGCCGCCGACATCGAAGCCGCCATCACCCCAAAAACCAAAATGATCATCGTCAACTCGCCGTGCAACCCCACGGGCGTCACCCTCAACCAGGCCGAATTGAAGGCGATCGCCGGCGTCGCCGCACAACACGGCCTCCTCGTCATCTCGGACGAGATCTACGAGCAGTTCTTCTTTGACGGCGCCCCCGCCTCCATGGCGGGCCTGTGCGAACATCTCATCGTCCTCAACGGATTCTCCAAGATGGCCGGCATGACCGGATGGCGGGTGGGATTCGCGGCCGGGCCCGCCGACATCATCCAGCAGATGAACACCCTGCAGCAATACACGTTCGTCTGCGCGCCGTCGATGGCCCAGAAAGCCGCCGTCACGGCCCTCCGCATCGATACCACCGAGAAGATCGCCGCATACAAACGGAAACGCGATCTCATCTACGAAGGCCTGGCCTCGAAGTTCAACGTGGTCAAACCGGGCGGCGCCTTCTACATCTTTCCCGAAGCCCCCGGCGGCGACGGGGACGCCTTTGTGGCCAAAGCCATACAAAACAATATCCTCGTCATCCCCGGCAGCGTGTTCAGCGAACGGAAATCCAATTTCCGACTGAGTTTCGCCGCGGACGACGCCACCATCGAGCGCGGCGTCGAAGCCCTGAACAAGCTGGCCGGAGAGATGGCGTAAGCGCGCGCCTGATCATCCGGACCAGCGCGCACCCGGTCCGCATGCTCCCGGGAGCGCTTTCTCGCATCGGGCCCGCGCCGGCCTCCAAAGACGCGCGCGGGAACAGGCGGACCGGGGCCCGGCGTGTGGTGCAATCGCAACGGACTGCGAAAGGAGATGGCAGCATGGAAAAGAGAGGGTATTTTGGCGCCGTGGTTTTCCTGACAATGGGCGTTGTGCTGGGAAGCGGCCTGCCCGCGGCCGGCCTGGAGCTGCTCGTCAAACCATATCTCAATTACCCCACGACGGACAGCATCGTGGTGCGATGGGAGACGGACGTTCCGGCCTCATCGCTTGTGCGGTGGGGCAGCGCGGTGCCCCTGGAGAAGACGGCCGCCGCGGAAGGCGCGCACACCCTGCACGAGGTCACGCTGGACGGTCTGGAGTCAGGCGCGCCGTACTTCTATCAGGTGTGCTCCCGGGACGATGCCGGGAACGAGGTGGAGAGCGACGTCTACACCTTCGGCACGGCAGTGGAAGGCGGCGCGGCGTTTGGTTTCGTGGTGTTCTGCGACACGCAGTCCAACCCGGAGGGCCTGCGCCGCCTGGCCGAGTTCGCGTACGCACAGCGCCCGGCCTTCACGTTGATCGGCGGCGACCTCGTGAGCGACGGGAGAGAAAAGACCCATTGGACCGGGCATTACTTTCCCAACATGGAACCCCTGAACACGCGGGTGCCGGTCGTGCCGATTCTCGGCAATCACGAGAACAACGCCCAGCATTTCTATGACTACTTCACCTTGCCGGATCCCGAATACCGCTATCGTTTCGACTACGGCAATCTGTCGGTCTTTCTCCTCGACTCGCAGCGGCCGTTCCGGGAAACGTCGGAAGACTACCGGTGGCTCGACAAAGAGCTCGCGCGCAGCAAGGCCGTCTGGAAAATCGTCATGATGCACAAACCACCGTATTCGTCCGACGAGAATGACTACGGCGATACCGCGAAGACCCGCTCCGGAATGGGCGATATCAATGCCCGCAGACTGGTGCCTCTCTACGAAAAGCATGGCGTCGACGTCGTCTGGACCGGGCACATTCATACCTATGAACGGACCTGGCCGCTCAGAGACGGCAAGCCCGTACCCTCGAAGAAGGGGGTCCTCTACATGGTCACCGGCGGCGGCGGCGGCGGCCTGGAAAACGCCGCGCCTGTGCGCACGCCGATCCTGGCCAAAGTCTACCGCGGCCACCACTACTGCTATGTCCAGGTGAACGGAAAGAGCTTGCGCATCGAAGCCTACGACCTCGACAACCGCCTGTTCGACTGGGTCGAACTGAACAAGTAGCTGGCGAATCTGTTGTGCCCCGGGTCCCGGTCAGCGGACTGGAACGACTGTCCCCCGCTCGACCGACTCGATGGCGGCGGCGAGCACTTTCTGCGCGGCCAGGCCTTCGGCGCCGGAGCCTTCGATTTCGCCGGGGCGGCAGCCCGCCTCCACCTGTTCCACGAAACGCCGGATGCGGTTCATGAAGGTGTCTTCGAAGCGCTTTTCCGGCACCCCGCCGAAGGGCGTGTTCGTGATGACCGTCTTTTCGAGGCTGCCTGCCGGATAGTAGGTCAACTGCGAGAACATGTCTTCCAGAACGAACCGCCCGCCGGTTCCGGCCACTTCGCAGCGTTCCATCGGGTGGCCGCGCTCGATGTCGTAGCTGCCCGTGAGTCCGCCGACCGCCCCGTTCACGAATTTCATGTTGAAATGCGCCGTGGTCCAGATGCCGCGGCCGGGCGCTTTGGTGACAAAGCACTGCACGGCCTCGATGTCGCCGCAGAAGTGCCGCATGACGTCGACCGTGTGCGGGTGCAGGGCCTTGAGCTGAAACCAGGGCGAGCTTTCGGCGGGGTTCTTGATCCACATGGCCATGTTGACGAACAGCAGATGCCCGAGCCTGCCCGCGTCCACCCATTCCTTCGCGATGCGGGTGAGCATCGTAAACCGGTGGTTCAGGTTGATGCCGTAGCACAGCCCTTTCCGGCCCGCCAGAGCGACCATCTCCTCCGCCTGAGCGATGTCGTTCGAGATGGGTTTTTCGCCCAGCACGTGGCATCCGGCCTCGAGCGCCTGCATGGTCGGCTCGTAGTGATCGCTGCCGTATTCATAGCCGCCCGTTGTCACCGAGCACAGATCAGGCTGCACCTGCGCGAGCATCTCCGCCGCATCGTAGAACGCGGGAACGCCCGATCGCGCCGACGCGGCATCCGCACGCTCGGCGAGCCGGTCGCACACGCCCACGAGTTCGCAGCCGGCAATGGCGCGGTAACAGTCGGCATGACGGTTTCCGATAGGACCCATTCCGATGATAGCAACGCGTTGCACGGACAGTTCCCTTCCACATGCGGGGACCCGGAAATCGCCGTGTTCCCCCTGCACAACACTTTGGGCGATATTCTATCCCCCGCCTCTCCCCGAATCCACCCGAAATCGCGCGTGCTCCGTCGAGAACACCTGGCATATCCTGTTATCCTGTCACGAGGAACTGCTGGAACGGGAGTCCCGGAACACCCGGTGCAAAGGAGCATGGTCGCCATGCATGCAAGCAACGCAGCGGCCCTGTGGATGGCCTGCGCGTTCGCGCTGAACGCCAGCGTGCACGCCATGGAAAGCGCTGAAGCCCCCGCGCAAGACGGTGCGCAGGAGATAATTCCCGGACAGGCGCAGATCCTGGGCGACTATCGTCTATGGGATGAGCGTGTGCCGCTTCCCGCGCCGGAGAACCTCGCCTGGCCGGAGCGCGCATTCGACGTCGTGGTGCACCGCATGGATGAAGAATTCCAGTTCCTGCATGACAACGCCGTCGTGTGGCACCAGAACACGCTCTTCGCGGCCTGGTACAACTGTCCGCGCGCTGAGATCGAAGACGCGTCGTGCATCCGCTCCAGACGCTCGCTGGACGCGGGCCGAACCTGGTCTCAAGTCGAGGTCATTGCGGCGGACCGGGAGGCTAAAGGCATCTTCTACGTGCCCGTCACGTTTCTTTCGCATGGCCCGCGGCTGCTGGCCTTCGTCTCGAACATGGTGGGACACGACCTCGTCACGCGCTGCGAAGTTCTCAGTCTCGACCATCTTGAGGGCCGGTGGACATCCCACGGCCCGATCGCGGGCCCCTTCCTGCCGAACTGCCCGCCGCTGTTGATGGCGGACGGCAATTTCATCATGGCGGGGCGAACGGCGCCGCGGCCGGCGACCACGCCGGAGATGCCTGCCGTGGCCATCTCGCAGGGTAGCAACCTGACTGGGCCGTGGGACGTGGTTCCCCTGATGCGTGTCAATGCCCGCCCGTATACCCACTTCCCGGAGAGCACGGTGTGGCTCGATGGGCCGCGCGTGACCGCTCTTGTCCGGGGCGGGCTCGTCTTCACCAGCGGCGATTTCGGCCGGACCTGGCGGGGACCGTTCCGGCACAACCTGCCCGCCGAGGACAGCAAACCGTATGCGCTCCAACTCAGCACCGGTCAGCGCTGTCTGTTGTGGAACTACCCGAAGTCGCCGGACGTCAGCCGCCACCTGCTCACCATCGCGGTCAGCCGTCCCGGAGAACCCGTTCTCGGCGCCATGTGGAAGATCCGCGATGGCTACGCGGATTCGTTGCAGGTGGGGCCGGAGTGGTCGTATCCCTGCGCTGTCGAGCACGAGGATGCGCTCTACGTGATCTACACCTCGGAGAAAAAACACAGCGTGATGACCATCATTCCGCTGAGCTCACTCCGCGTGAACTGAGCGCGCCGTCCCGGGTTCCCGTCCCCGCGCGTTCCGCGCCGTCGCCGGGTCCGTTTCCCGCCAGGCAAGTCGTGGGAGTAAATCACGATTGGTCTGCGTTTGAAAGAAGCGAGCCCGGTGCATGGCCGGCAACGCACAAGGCAGTCGCGTGCGCATGGAACTGGGCGGAACTCGCCGGAACGCCGCGATTGAGACATCAGGCAGCAGGAGACCATCATGGGCGCGTTTTGCATCGACCACGCCTCAGTCGCGCGGAATGAACCGGCTGTGGTAAGATCCGGGAATATGCTCGAAACGCTTACACTCAAAGAACTCTATGCGCCCGTGCGCGACAACATTGACGCGGTGTCCGCGCGCGTCGGCGATTTCTGGACCAAGGCCCTGCAACTGGTGCACGGCCCTTCCATGCCATCCGTACAGGCCGGGGGCAAGATGCTCCGCCCCGCCCTCTGCCTCCTGGCCGCTGGCGTTTCCGGCGCCCCGGACACGCGGCGTTTCGTCAACCTCGCCACGGGTATGGAGCTCCTCCATCTGGCCGCGCTGGCCCACGACGACGTGATCGACCGCGCCAGCTTCCGGCGCGGCATGCACACGCTCAATGCCCGCTGGGACGACCATGCGGCCATCCTCGCCGGCGACTACCTGGTCGCCCGTTCCATCGAGATCATGACCTCCTACAACTCCGCCAGCGTGATTTCCACCGCGATCCGGTCGATCCGGGAGATGGCCGAGGCCGAACTGAAGTGTTTCGCCAACGGCAACGAGCCCATGACCGAACAGGACGTGCTGGAGGTCGCCCGAAAGAAGACGGCGAGCCTGTTCGCCTCCGCCTGCAGCGCCCCCGCCCTCCTCCTGGGCGAAGCCCAGGTGCAAACGCTGCACGACTACGGCATGGCCCTCGGGATCGCCTTCCAGATCGTCGACGACCTGCTCGATCTCCGCCAGGACGCCAAAGTGCTCGGCAAACCCTCGTGTTCGGATGTCGTGGAAGGCAAACAGACCCTCCCCATCCTGTTCATCCGGGAGAGTCTCGATACCGCCAGCCTCGTTCGGCTCCAAAGGATGCGCGGCGCGGAATTGACGCCGGAAGACCGGGAATGGGTCCTCGACATGCTCACCGCGACAAAGGCGGCCGAGCGCACCGAGGCCATTGCGCGCGCATACGCGCTGCAGGCCCACGCCGCTGCCGCCCAGCTTCCCCCGGGCCCGTACCGCACTTCCCTTGCGGGCATTGTCGATTTCGTAATCGCCCGCACCTGGTAGCGGCCTCTGGGGCCACTTTACGCCGTCCCTCCTGCGGGGGTATCATGCACGCCGTGGAACCTCTCGCGGAAAGCATAACGCGAAATCTATTAAATATTTCTGCCCGATAATCGTCCGTATCGTTCGGGTGAGGAGAGTGGACAATTGAGTATCGCGCTGGATACGACGGTTCTTTGCGACATCTCGCAGGACGAGGAGCAGGAGCCGCGGGTGATGGTACGGGCCGAGTCTGACGACGCGGACCTGGTCGCCCGTGCAAAAACCGGCGACGTCGACGCCTTCGAATTGCTCGTAAAGCGTTACCGTAACGAGGTTTTCGCACTCGCCTACCACTTCGTGAGAAGCCGCGAACAGGCGTGGGATGTCTCCCAGGAGGTGTTCATCAAGGCCCATAACGCCCTCGCACGTTTCCGCGGCGACGCCAGTTTCAAAACGTGGCTGATGCGCATCACCGCGAACCAGTGCAAAGATTATTTGAAGAAGCGGCGCCTTGAAACCGTCTCGTTTGATGACAGTCGGCTCGCGGAAGACGCCCCCAGTCACGTGCTTCCGCCTGACCGCAGCCTCGAAGCCGAGGAAATCGGCGCTGCCGTGCAGAAGGCACTCGGCAAGCTGTCGCATAAGCATCGGACAGCGTTTATTTTACGTGAATTTGAAGGCCTCTCGTATGAGGAGATGGCCGGAGTGATGAATTGCAGCATCGGCACTGTGATGAGCAGGCTGCACCACGCACGCAGGAAACTGCAAAAAGGCCTGACGCAAATGGGCTTTATGGGAGCGGATTCATGAACCGGAAACTCTACACCATCGAACGCTGGTTTGACGGCGACACCGCCAGTGAAGCCGAGGCGAAAGCCCTGATTGCCGGCGAATCCGCGTGCGCGGCCCACGTTGAAACCCTCAAGCTCCTGCGCACCGGCGCGCGCGAACTCGCGCGGCGGGAAAGTATCGAACCGGCGCAGTTTCCTGCCTTCATGGCGGGCATTCGCGAACGCCTGGAACCCGCTCCCCGGCATTACCGGGGCGTGTTGGCCATCGCCTCCGCCGTTGCGGCCTCGCTTATCGCGGCCATTGCCATCTTTGTGATGGCCTCCCCCGCTCCGGAGAACATCTCCGCCGAGGTGGAACAGGTCGGAACCACCATCGAAGGCGCCGAAGTCGGCTACTACAACACCGACAACGGCACGATGACGGTATGGGTCGACGTCCCGGAAGGAGATCTGCCTTGACCTGCGCTGCCTGGGCGGTTACCGCCGCGTTGTTCATCGTCCCCGTAGCCGCGCAAGAGGCGCGGGAGGCGACTGCCCCGTCCGTCACCGTGCAGCTGATTGCCGTGCGCGCCACCAGCCAGGGCCACGAGAAGCCCCAGTTTGATGCGAGCATCGCGTCCATCCGGGAGACCGTCGAAGACCTCAAACAGTTCGACGATTTCCGCAAGCTCAAAACCGTCAATACCGTAGCCCCCTACGGACGCGAGACCAAGGTTCCCTTGGACAACCAGTACACGCTGCTCCTCAACCCCATCGAGCGGGCCTCTCATGACCGCATCCGCTGCGATGTGCGCGTGCAGATGCGCCTGCCGGACAAGGAAGACAAGCCGAACGCCCAGACCGACCCACCGGAGTCCGAGCCCAGGTACAAAGAGGTTCTCCGCTGCACCCTGCTCGCCGTGTCCGGAAAACCGTTCAAGGTGGGCGGACTGAAGCTGGACGAGGGACAACTGGTTCTGGTTCTGACGGTTACAGACAAACGCCCCGCCGAAACCCCGTAGCGCCGGCGCTCAGAACGGAATGACCGCGCAGCGGTCGTCTTCGAGTCCGCGCGTCCACTCCATGGCCCGCAATTGCGATTGTGAGGCATAGCCCGCGTTGCTCAGCCCCCGGGTCTGGATTTCGAGCCGGTCCTCGTGCACATGGATGTCGCGGAATTCGACGGGATACTCGGTCAGCGAACCGGTCACAACCTGCGTAAGTCCATGTTTACGAGCGATATAGTGTGCATGAACGTTTCC
>JAAYAQ010000087.1 GCA_012719295.1 Candidatus Hydrogenedentota bacterium
ATGGACGCAACCGCCACGCGCACCAGCCCCGTGACAAGCAGCGGATCACCCGTCAGATCGTTGGCCAGCCGCAGGTTGGCCGCCACCCACGTCAGCGCCTCTTCCGTATTCCCCTGTTCCGCTTCCCACACCGCTTTGTACGCGAGGTTGCGCGCCAGACTGCGCACCACCGCCAGATCGGGCAACACGGCGGCAGGGCTCGCCGCGGCGCCCGACAGCGACGCGTAGTTCCCGAACTCGCACCCGGGCATCGTCCGGGCGTCCAGCACCCGGGCCAGTTCGGGTGCCATGGCCCGCATCTCGCCCGCGATCGCCTGCTTTTCGGCTTCGGTAAGCAGCGAGTAATCGTGGTCGTCGTCCTGTGCGTGCCGCGGGCACGTGGTCGCGTTGACGAGGCGCTCGCGCAGATCGGCTTCTCTCGCCCCCGACAGCACGGCCTCTGTATTTTTCCCGGCAGCGCGGTAGAGAGGCGCGGCGTTCTCCGCGGGCGGCAGGTTGCCCACCCCCAACTCCGCGAACGTGGCTGGGCGGCCCGCCGCGCGCAACCGGTCCAGTTGCACCGCGAGCCGCTTCATCAACACCTGGTCCACCGCCGCATAGACCGCCGCCAGGCCGACGAGTCCCGCCACGGCCCACCGCCAATGACGAAACGGCGACGTGATGATCCTGCGGAGTCTTCCCGGTCTGACCGAGTCTGCGTCTGTCGGCATTCGTGATTCCTTCCGTCGTGTTAGCGGTGACTGGTTCGCGGCCGTTTGGCTCTGCGATGGGGGGTGAGTTTCAGGCGCTGCTCCTGCGGGTGAATATCCTGCCAGATCTGTTTAACGTGGTTGTGTTTTGCCCGTTCCATGGAGAAGGCGTTTCGCGCGCCTTTCCGGCAAGTATAGCGTACCAGCCACACCAACACCCCCGCCTGAACCATGAGAATGCCGAGGCCGATCAGAAACGTGGGAATCCCCGTCACTTCGGCCAACTGGACAATGTCGCTGGTGGTGCGAACGTCCATGACATCGGGCGCGCCGCCCGACGACACGATGCTTCCCAGAACCTCGAATGGCGCGTACAGACAGCAGGCCGACCCCACGAGTTGCACGAAGAACAGCCGGACGGGATCCGGCGCCATGGCCACCAGCGTGAGCACGAGAATGGTGACAAACCCGAAGACCTGCGTGAACCCGTTGAGCCAGCCGAACATCGCTGACGAAACCAGCACCAGTTCGAGCGCGATGACACACGCGAGCGGGCGCCAGTGCACGCTCACGTAATACAGCCACACGCCCCAGAGACAACTTCCGATGTACCCGGCGAGCAGGATTACGAGCCGGCTGCCGCCTACCCCCAGGGTCACCCCCGACCCGCCCGGCGCAATGGCAAACCCGAACACACTCGCCCCGGTCAGCATCCCCGCGAGCGCATGGGAAAACTCGTGAAACGTTACCGCCAGCAGCTTGACCGGGTTGGGAATGGGGACGAGCCAGAGCACGAACACCACGGCATACGCGACGATCTGCAGACGCAGCATGCGGCTCCAGTGCGCTTCCAGGCGTTCATGGCTCCGGACAGAACCATGGCTGTGGCGCCGCGACGAATGCGGAACGCCACCTGGTGCGCTGGCGTGCGATTTCGCCGTACCGCTCACAGGTTCCTCGCTCTACCGGGCCTTAACGTACCAGCAAATCGGTCGTCATGTGTTCCAGTTTACCGCGGATACGGACCTGCTGGAGCACGAACGGGACGCCGTTCATGAAGGCCGCCCATTCTTCCGAGATCGGGCGGATCTCGTCCGGAGTAGCCGCAAACTGCTCATGGCGCTTCAGAGAAGCCTTCCGGATCTCCGGGAACGCGCCCAGCGGTCTCGGCGACACCAGAAGCAGATTGATGTTGGTTTTCCCCTTCTCCAGGGTCGAGATTTCGAGCGGGTAATACAGCGCCGGGCTCTCGAACCGGTATTGGATCGGCTGGCGGCTCTTTACGGTGTCCCCGGTCTCGATCACGTCGAACGAAAACCACTCGAATCCCCGATCCACATAGTTCTGGATGATCTGCGCGAAGTCGGGCCGCACCTGGGGATTCTCCGCGCCCAAGCCCACCAGGTACGTCGTGACCCACTGCACGAAATGCCGCTTGTCCAGCACCTGGACCACAGCCACGTCGTGCGCGCCCATCCGTTCGTGGAAGGTGATGCGGGCGGCGTTCTTCGGCGCCTTCACGTCCGCCACCCCGCCGCCGGACGCCACGCTCCACAATGTTTTTCGGACCACCAGGTCCTGCATCTTCTCGAAGGTCTCGAATTCGCCCAGGGTGACCACGGGTTCCGCCGGCAAGGGGACTACCTCGAGAACGGAGATGGCCTGCGCGGTCCGCAATTCCGTCGACAGCAGCAGGATCTCCTCACGGCCGTTCCAGAGGATGATGGCCCGCTGGCCGGGCTCGTATACCACCACCTCCAACGGGTCCAGGCGTACCTCCGGCTTGGCCAGCAGCCCCTCGCTCACCACCGAGATCGAATCGCGGGCCCTGATCGGCGAGAAGAACGGGATCGAACCGCAGTCCGCCCACGCGGCCGCCGACAGCGTCACGGCAACAGCCAGGACAAGCATAACTGTTTTGCACATAAGCAGTTGCGAACGCATGACCAGCCTCCTTTCCGGCGCTGATGCCGGGCCCCCCGCTCCTGGGCCTTCGCCACGCCGCCTACAACCCAAGTACACCCGCTCAGACACAGTATTCGCCCACCTACCAATGACCCGCCCTGTAGCCGGGCGATCACGCGCAGTGAGATACCGGCCCGGGGCGCGGGGTTACTCCCCGTTCCCGGCAAAGGCCTTTTTCATCGCGGCGATGTTGCGGGCGTTGCCGGAATTGTCCTCCGGGGGCAGGGTGGATTCGGGATCGGGTTTGGCGAAACCGTACATGCCGGCGTCCGCGAACGCCGGGTCGGCGAGCACGGCGGCCGCGTCATGCGCATCGCCCCAGCCGCAGATGCACTGGATGAGCCGGGTGTTCGGCCCGACGGCATCCTTCACCGCCTGGAGCTTGGAGGCGTCGGAATGTTCGTTCATAAGCCAGTCGACCTCGCGCAGCATGGCCGAACCGGCCACCTGCGGGTGCTGCAGGTCGAAACACGTCAGCCAGATGATGCAATCGGGTTTCGCGGACTTGGCGGCGGTCCGGATGCGTTTCCAGCAGCGCTCCAGGGCGCGGCGGTTGAACTCGGTGATGGCGGCCTCGTCCATGGCCTCATCACCGGGAAAGGGTGCGTCGAACAGTTCCTGGTACATCTGCTTTTCGCAGTCCAGCCAGGTGTACGGTTTATCGGGGTAGAAATGCGACGCGTTGTACACCCAGTCGATCATGAACCCGTCGATAGAAGTTTTGGTCAACACCTCCCGGATGACGCGGTCCAGGTAATCGAGATAACGGGTCGTGAACGGAATCGCGATGGCGTTCGGGAGATCATGCACTTCGTCCGGATGCGTTTCGCTCCAGTGGGCATTGGCGCCGATACAGAAGTAGCCCATGACGCGCATCCCGCCCTCGTGACCGAGCCGCGTCAATTCCGCCAGAAAATCGCCCTCCATGCCGGGCTGAACGGGGGCAACCTCGCTGCGGTACCACGCATACCCCGGACAACTCACGCAGAACGTCTGGATGGTGTTGACGCCCAGGTCGCGGTACCATTCGAAATGCGCTTTGGGCGAGGCCCGGGTGTACATCCCCGGCGGCGCGAACCCGTCCGGACCCCAGTTGAAATCAATGCAGAACGCCTTGATGCGTTCCGGCGGCGCGGACGTCTCGCCCGCCACCGCGCCCAGGGCCATGTTGACCAGAAGAACGCTTGCCGCAACTCCGCGCATCAGACTCCCCCCCCTGGTTACACACGCTGCGATTTACTCAATACCCTGAGTAATTCTACTCAATGTAGTGAGATAATTGAATCACAGCGGCCAATGAACAGGGATACCACACGCGGCCAAAGTCCATAAATGCCTTATTTTAAACGGCTTGGCTCGACCTGCTCCCGCAGCGCCCCCACGAGCGCAGCCAGCCCGCGCAGGGCGTCTGCGAGTTCGGCGGGACCGCGCGTGGCCTGCGGGGCCATCTGGGCAAGCGGCGTGGCGTAGAACTCGTCTTCGATCGCCTTCGCCTGCGCGGCGAGCTCGGACGGGAACGGCCATTCGGCGCGGTCTCCCGCCTCCACCCGGGCCAGGATGTCGTCCCAGAAGGCGGCGGTCTCCTTGCGATACACGTAAGCGGCCAGTTCGTAATGATGGCTGCGGCAATACTCGTTCTCGGCGTTGCCCTTGAGGGTCAATTCGGTGTGGGGATTGAGCGCGGGCGCAACGCCGCCCAGGGGCGCGGCCTCCTCGAGCCGCCGCAGGCTTGCGGCCATCGAGAATTCGTCGGACTGGGCCAGCAGCCCGCACAACGCGTCGAGCAGGTCGCGATTGAGCTGCGCGAGCCGCCGGATGGTCTCGGGCGCGGCCTGCTCCTCGCGCCAGGCCTGGATTTGCAGCCCGGCGCGCAGTACCGTGGCGGTCAGCGCGCGGTTCGCGGTGGTGCGGGCCATGTCCAGCGCATCGCGCCGCCACTGCGCATCGTCGTACGCCGCCGGAACCAGGTCCGCCAGGACGCTCAGCATGTCCGGGGCCGGCTGCAGCGAGGTGATGATGCGCTCGTATCCGGCGAGGACCGGGTCCCGCCGTTTGGACGACAGGTTGGCCCACATCCGGTTCGAGAGCATATGAAACTGCGGCGACGAGAAAGTCACGTTTCGCGCCGGGTTGGCCATGGACCAGTTCTCGCTCTGCGAGATGACCAGCATGTTGGTCCAGACGGGCGCCATCCGGGCGGCCAGGTCCTCCCGGTACCGGGTGCGGCAGAAGCGGGCGGTCGCGTCCGCTGCCGTCAGGCGTGCCGGCTGCCAGCTGTTGTCCGCGAGGTATTCGAGCATGAAGGTGTCGTTGTGCGATATTTCCGACCACAGCACGCAGCCCTGGCACATCGGGTCGTCCGCCGCGGTGCGGAGCCGCTCGGCCAGGAGGGCGTAATTGCCGTGGATGTCGCTGTTCCAGGCGTATCCGTGCAGCATGCCGAAAATCCAGGGGAACCGTCCCAGCACGTTCCAGTCGCGGTAACTGACCTTTTCGGCGTCGTCCGCGGTGTAGTCGAGAAGAAGGGTGCGTTCGGGGTCGAATTCGTCGAGCGCCACGCGCACTTCCTCGTCGATCCATTTGTTGCCGAAGTCCCAGCTGGCAATGAGCAGCGGCGCGTCGGGGTAATGTTCCCGGAGCTTCTGTTGAATTTTCCGGTAGGCATAGCGTTTCTTCTGAAACCCGTCGCGCCGGGTTTCGCCAAAGCTCCGCTCGGCCATGCCGATGGTGTGAAACAGGCGCGGCTGCCCGCCGCCGAATTCCCGGATATGCGTCTGCGTCAGGTTCCAGTACGCGTCCCACGCCCGTTCGTACTCGATGTCCCAGATGGCCGCGGTGGGAAGTCCGTATCCGGTCTTCTGGTCCCGGGTCACCGGGAAATCGGGGAAACTGCGGTAAAACGAGCTGGGCGTGTGCGAATACCAGTGGGTGATGGTGCCCGTATCCTCCGGATGCAGCAATCCCCGGTCGCGGGCGTACTGGAGCACCGCTTTCCGCAGTTCGCCGCGGTACTGCAATGGCCAGAACGACGTGCGATCGTCATAAGACCGGTCTTTCGCGTCGGGATCCTGCGCATCGGCGGGCGGATAGGGCACATCGCCGGGAAACGCCCGCTGAAACAGGTCGTCGTGGCCGGTGCGCAGCATGAACAGATTGAAGCGTTTCTTGAGCAGCCAGTCGATCTCGCGTTTCCAGTCCTCGAGGGTCCAGTGCTCGGCCTGGAACCGGTGCAGACCGCGATGGGCGAAATAGCGCAGGCCCCGGTAGGCAAAGCGGGGCGACTCGGCAATATCCACGCCGGCGATGCCCAGGCCGGGTACCCGGGGCGCCACGTCGCCGTCCCAGAAATACTCGACACCCGCCTGGCGGCGGAAGAAATCGTAGACGGCGTAGAGCGTCGACCGCCCGCTTCCGCCCGCAACGATGAGGTAACGGCAGGGCGGCGCGTCCACCGACAAGACGCGGTAGCCGTCCGAGCCGTATTGCAGCCCCAGCGACTCCAGTACCCCGCGGCGAATGAGGTCGTGCACCACGGGATTCACGGCGTCCGAGCCGATCAGCACCACGTCGCCCGACACGGGCGCCTGGTCCGCGCTTACAAGCGCGGGAGCGCGGCTCGTGACCGAGGTCCAGAGTTCGACGAAATTCGCGGCGGCGATGGAATACGCCGGTTCACCGGCGCCTGGCGCGACGACGGTAAGGATTTCCTGGGCGGCCGGAGCGCCGGCGAGCGCAGACAGCAAAACGGCAAACACAAGAAGACGTCGCATCATCTTCCCCCCTCGATGGCTTGTATGCGGCAAACATACCACGAACCGCGCGATTGTCCAAGGGAACGCGCGCAGCGGAAGGGCAGCGGCGCCGTCCTGTCGCCAGACACAGGCGCCGGGTTCTTTGCGACGGCTCAGCCGGTGACTTTTTCCTGTAACGCGCGATAGCCGTAGTACATGGTCAGCTGGTCGAGCAGGATGATGGCCATGAACGCCTCGGCCACCGGCCACACGCGCGCGACGATGGTCGGGTCGCGGCGCGTCACGGCGGACAGCGTGGCGTTTTCCATCGAGACCTTGTCGATCGTCACCTGGTCCTTCGCGATGGTCGGCGTGGGCTTGACCGCGAGCCGGACCACGATGTCCTGGCCCGTGGTGAGGCCGCCGGTGATGCCGCCCGCGTTGTTGCTGTCGAACACGGCCGTGCCGTTCTTCACGCGCATCTGGTCGTTGCACTCCGAGCCGCGCATGTCCTTGACCTGCATGCCTGCGCCGATCTCGACCGCCTTGATGGTGCCGATGCTCATCATGCGGCCCAGTTCGCCGTCGAGCTTGCTGAACACGGGTTCGCCCACGCCCGCGGGCAGGCCCGTCGCCACGACTTCGCAGACCCCGCCGCTCGAATCGCCTTCGTCGCGGATCTCGACGATCCGTTTGTACATGGCCCGGGCGGCGTCGACGTCCGGGCAGTTCAACAGGGGATGCACGCCCGCGTCCCGGCAGACGGCGTCCATGTCGATGGGCTGGGCGCTGTTGCGAATCTCGATGAGGTTCGCTTCGAGTTCCGCGAGCACGGCCATCTTCTCGAGAAACCGCATGTCGTCGTGAAAGCGTTGCGCGCCGAACACCCAGTCGTAGATGACGTCATATTGGCGGCGCACGTCACGAAACGCCTCGACCTTCGCGCGGGCCTCGTCGCGGGGCACATCCGCGCCCCGCACACCCGCGGCTTCCTTCACGTAACCGAACACGTCGATGCCATGGTCCCTGAGCACCCGTTTGGCCACCGCGCCCGCGGCGACAAGCGTCGAGGTGTAGCGCCCGCTGAAAAACCCCGCGCCGATGGAGTCGTCGTTCTCGCCGTATTTCTGGTACGACGCGTACGAGGCGTGGCCGGGACGCGGCGTGCGGTTGGTCACCTGGTACTGTTCGATGTGTTCAAAATGGCGGTCGAGGTTGGGGATCAGCACCACCAGGGGCGTGCCGTTGGTTTTGCCCCGGTTTGTGAACCCCGGCATGGTGTCCGCCGCGTTCAGGCCGCTGTAGATCACAGGCACGTCGGGCTCGCGCCGGGGCGACGTCAATTCGCCCTGGCCGGGCTTGCGCAGCAGCAGGTCGCGATAGATCATCTCCTCGGTGATGCGGAGCCCCGTGGGCACACCCTGAAGATGCACCGTCAACCCTTCCTGATACGAACCGCCCGCCACCGTGGTCTTGAAAACGTTGCCGTAGGTGCAGCCAAGCATGGATTCCCTCTCCTCCAGTTCCTCATCGTTGAGACTATCGCTTCGCGGTCCGGCTGGCGCGCTGCCCTTCGCTACTCGGCGATGCGCGCCGCGCCGCCCAACCGCATCAGTTCCTCGGCAAATCCGGGATACGTGACGGCGGCCGCCTCGTAGCCCCGGATGCGAACCGGTTCCGAAATGCGGGTCGCGCCCACGGCCAGCGCCATCACCACGCGGTGATCGTCCTGCCCGTCGACCTCGCCGCCGTGCAACCGGCTCTGATGAACGACCAAACCGTCGGCGAGTTCCTCGATCTGCGCGCCGAGCTTCGTGAGTTCCTGGCGCATCACCGCGATGCGGTCGGTCTCCTTCAGGCGCGCCTGGGGGACGTTCACCAGGCGCGTCGTGCCTTCCGCGAAACAGCCCAGCACGGCCATCATGGGCAACGCGTCCGGCGTGGCGTTCAGGTCCAGCTCGGTCCCTTTCAGCGCCTTCGCCCGCACGCGTACGCCCTCGTCTTCTTCCGAGATCTCGGCCCCCATCGCGCGGAGGTAGTCAAGCACGGCCTTGTCGCCCTGCACATCGGTCAGATCGAGCCCGCGCGACAGCACATTGTTCCCTTCGAGCGCCCCCGCGGCCAGGAAAAAGGTCGCCGACGAGAAATCGCCGGGGATGCGCCGGTCAAAGGCCGGATAGCGCTGGCCGCCGGGCACGCGGAACCACTGGAGCCCGTCGCGTTCGAGGACAATGCCTTCCCGTTCGAGCCAATCGAGCGTCATCACCACATACGGCGCCTCATTCAGCAGGGTGACCTCGATCTCCGTGTCGCCGTCGGCCAGGGGCGCGGCCAGCAGCAGACTCGACAGGTATTGGCTGGTCGCGGCCTCGATGGCGGTCCGTCCTCCGCGCAACCGGCCCTCGACGACAAACGGCGCGCAGCCGTTGCCGCGTGTCGAGCGCACGCGCGCGCCAAGTTCGGTCAACGCGCCGGCCAGCGGACCGCCGGGCCGCCGCCGGATCTGCTGGTCGCCCGTGAGCACCGCCATACCCGACCGCAACAGGGCCGCCGACCCCATGGCAATACGGAGACTGGTGCCGGAATTGCCGACGTCAATGACGTTTTCGGGCGTGCGCGGTTCCCCGTGCAGCCCCTGAACACGCCAGACGTCCGGCGTGAGCTCGAGGTCCGCGCCAAACGCGCGGTAGACCGCCACACAGGCTGCCGCGTCCCGGGATTCCAGCGGCTGCCGGATCACACTTTCGCCCCCGGCCAGCGCGGCCACCGCCACCGCGCGGATGGTGTGCGACTTCGAACCGGGGATGTTCACCGCCCCCCGGAGCGTGCTTTTCTCGCAGATCAGATCCATGGGTACACCGGGCGCTCCGCATCACCAGCCGCCACCCCCTCCGGCGGCGGCAGGCCGCGATGATAACCTGCCCGGCAAAGGGCCGTCAACGCGTCGAAACCCGCGCCGTCCACGCGCTTAGAGGTCCACGTCGAGGTTGAGGGTGAAACCGACGCCCCACGCGCGTTCCATGCCGTGCAGCGCGACGACATGGACTTCGAGCGGATCGAACTGCAGCTCGAGGTTCCGGCGGTCGGGCAGGGGCCATTCCTCCCCGGTAGCCACATCGAGCGCTTTCCGGGCCTTTTGGGGCAGGCTGAACGCCGCCACGTGTTTCTCGGGCGCGTTGTTGACGGCGATGAGATAGACGGTTCCTTCGTGTTTTTTGACGGTCCAATTGAGCCAGGGCTCGTCGCTGGTTCGGATGGCGGGAACCTCTTCGACCGACAGCAGGACCGGTGTCAGGGCGGCAATTCCCGCGGCGACCTGCTTGACCCGGGCCCACTGGTCGTCAAAGGGCGTGGCGGCATCCTTGTGCAGGTCGAACCAGCTGTAGAACACCAGGCCATTCGCGCCTTCGGCGATGCACTGCCACGCCATGGACCGCATTTCGTCAAGGGTCGGGGCGCGGTGCTGGGCCTTTTCCTCAGGCGTCTTCTTGTAGTTCGCCCAGTTGAACACCTGCGGCACCATCCACACGGGGCGCGCGCCGCACACGCCGTCCACGGTCTTGCGGGTCCACTGCCCCGCCAACGCCACCGGCCGGGCGGGAATGGGATAGGGATCGGTTCCAATGGCATGAAAACTGGGCAGGTACTGCCGCACCTCGTCCACCTGGTACAGCACCACCCACGTGGGATGTCCGGGATCGAGCTCTTCGAGCAGTTCGCGCCGCGCAGCAAGCCGGTCGAGCATGCTCAGCGGCAATTCGTCGTTGAGGTACCACGCGAGCAGCGCGGGATGCTCCCGGAACGCTTCGACTTTCCCGCGGATGAACGGCGTCTCGTCGTCGCGGCTCGTGATGAAGTCCGGGCAATACGTCGTGTCGTGGTAGATGTCCTTGACCGAATAGATCACCTTGAGGCCCCTGGCCTGGGCCATGTCCATCTGTTCTTGCGTGGGCATGCCGTACGGCATCAGGCAGTTGAACGCGCTGTCGGCATACAGGTCGAGCTGTTCCTGGCTGATGCCCGACCAGTACATGCCCAGCGGGAAGAACGGCCGGCCGTCGACCACCAGGCGGTTGTGTTCGTCGATGTCCACCGTACGCGTGGCACGTTCAGCAAGCCGCGTAACGCGGAGGGTCTCGGCCGCGAGGGTTTCGCCGGTGCTTTTCTCGACCAGGGCCACCTCGATGCGATTGGCGCCTTCGTCGAACTTCCGTCCGCGCAGGGAGATGTCGAAGGACGGCGTGCGGATGGCATCCATCTGTTCGCTCAGCACCGGCTGGTCCGCGCCCTCGGGATATGCGGCATAGCGCAGGGCCACGTCATCGAGTTCCAGGCCGTAATCCCGCAGATTCAGTTCGACGAAAACAACCACGTCCCGGGGACCGTCCCGGGTGATTTCATTCCGGTAATTGGGCGATTTCAGGACGGTTGAAAGCGGATCTTCACGAAACCGGCGGACGGACACATCGTCCCACCAGGCGGTGCCGGTCATGCCCTGGCGCACATAGCACGCGAGCGAACACGGGCCGGTCTTCTCCTCCGGGATGCGCTGGGTGACGCCCTGCACGAGGGTCCAGTCGCGCGTGCCGGTTATGCCCGCGGGATAGGCGCCCCCGAGGTATTGGCCCTCCTGGTTCCGGTATTCGATGCACAGCGTGGCCCCGCTCTCGTTGCCCTCGATGTTCTCGGTCTTGACCCAGGCGGAGATCTCGTACCGCGCGCCGGCTTCGAGCTCGATCGGCTGACCGCACAGGACGTAACGGCCCGCATCGGCATTCTGGAATTTCAGCGACGCCTCGCCAGACCGGGCCACGGTGGCGTCCCGGCTGTACACGTTTGTGTCGCCGCTCCATTGGGCGGGAAGAGTGCTTTCGGCCGCTGCCGCCTCGAATCCGGGATTCGCGGCGAGATTCGGCATCTCCCCGGCCGAAGCCAGGGCCGCCGCCAGTATTGCGCTGCTGATGCACACCATACGGAATCTCATATCATGCCCCTTTCCACGTCCCGGCGCCACGGGCGGGCCGGGTTATCCCACCTGCTACTCTCCCGGCCCGGGCCAGTCGAGTTTGTCGTGCAGAAACGCGAACGTGCCCACGCCATGGATGGCGTGCGGCCCGTTGAAATACTCGATTTCGGTGCTGTCGCCGCGCCCGAGCGCGTCGTAGAGGCGCTGCGTGCGCGCGTATTCAAAGGCAACCCACTCGTCGATGGACACGCCGTCGCCGTGGCCCCGCTCGACCATAAAGGGACGCGGGAAGATCAGCCAGCTCATTTCGGCGTAGTTGAACGTGTCGCCGAGGTCAAATTCGGGCATCTCATACTCGCCGGTATACAGATAGGTGAAGGGATACGCAATCGAGACGTTCTTCCAGATCCACTCGTTGTAGTCCGCGGAACAGATCGACAGGCGGTATTGCGGGAGCAACGCGGGAACGCGCATGGCCGTCTTCCCGCCGTACGAAATGCCGTAGAACCCGATGCGGCCGGGGTCCACAAAGGGCTGGCTGGCCAGCCACTCCAGGCTGCGTTCGTGCTGGCGCACAATGAACGAAAACAGCGACAGCTTCAACGGATTGGCCTTGCGCTGCAGCACGCGGAACGCGTCGCCGCCGATGTAGGGATTCTGGGGCGCGTAGACCACAAACCCGCGCTCAGCGAGCCGGCACCCGTACTGGTTGTAGGCGGCTTCCTGCACGGTGGGATCAGCGCACTTGTGCGGCGTTCCTTCGAGGCCATGCTGGCAGACCACCACGGGCCGCCGCTCGCCTTCCTTCACATCCCTGGGCACGAGCAGCAGTCCATAGGCGAATACGTCGGGATAGACATCGAGTTTGACTTCATATCCGCGGTACTCGGGTTCATCGAAGACAAGCCTTGTGCGGGGATTCGCCGGAAGCGTGGCGGGCGGCAACGCGCCGATGACCTCGTCCCGGAAGTAGTCGCGATACCGCGCCGTGCTCTGCTGCCACGCCTCCGGGGAAGTCCTGTCGGCCTTCGCCCAGAATGCTTCGCGCCCGAACGGCGCGTCGCCCATTACGCGCTGGGTATGCCCGGCCAACTGGTCGAATACGCGCTTCATCCGGGCGTCCCGGTCCGGCAGGGCGCCGGACACAACGGGCGGCTCGCCGCCAGGCGTACGATCGGCATCCGGAGCAAGCGCGGCCAGCAGCGCCGTCAAGGTTTCGCCGCTTCCCGCGGGGCCCTCCATGGCATTCACAAAAGCGATACCGGCCGGCGGCGTGAGCCCGGCAAGCAGCGCGCGGGCCCGGGCAACTTCCCGTTCCACGCCGTCCGGGTCCGGCGTGCGGATGCGGCCCGGGGCGGCGTCGTTGCGCATGCCGGAAAGCGGAGGCGGCGGACCGTCCACCTCGACACACGGAGCGGCCTCCACGATCAGCGTGCGCGGCGCAATCAACGTGGCGATTTCCGCGTCCCCGAACTCGTGGAGCAGGGCCCAGACGTTGCGGTCGATGGGCTCTTCCCACACGCGTTCGCGGGGACCAAAGTAACCCGACACCGCGGCCGCGCTGATCCGCGTATCCACCGCGGCGGCATAGAGGGCAAGCAACCCGCCCTCGCCCGCGCCGATCACGCCGGCGGGCGCATCGTGTGACACGCGAAACCAGTCCACGGCGGCCAGAATCGTATGCACGTCGTAGCCGATCATGTGCCGTCCCATTTCGTATGCGGCGCGGTAAACAAACTCGCGATGAGGCAGGTTGGTCTTGCGCACGCGGGACGCGCCCGTCCAGGTGCATTGCCGGTCCAGAATCGCCGGCGCCACGACCATGCAGCCGCTCTCGGCCAGGCGGCGGGCGTATTGCGCCTCCGGGGGCAGGCCGCCGGTCAGACCCGCGAGCATTTCGGGCGTCCACGCGCAATCGCCCAGGGCCACCACGAACGCCTTGGGCGCGCCATCCGGGCGCAACAGCAGCCCTTCGCCATAGACGCCCTCGAGCACGGCCCAGCGAACCGCATGCACTTCGTACGCGGCCCCGCGCCCGAGCAGCGACGGGCGTTCCGGCGACGCGATGAATTCCATCGCGGGCGCGACGCGGGGGTCTTTCAATCCGATGATTCGGGCAAACCGGTCCCGGTTGGGCGCGATTGACGCTGCGTACGCGGCATGCGACGCGACATCGCGTTGCCACAGGGCCGGCCGCGCATCGACCGACGCCTCGAGGGCGCGGTCCAGCCACTGATCAATCCCCGCCACCATCGCCGCCGCGAAGTCCACGGATTCCTCGAGCGGCGCGGTACCGGGCAGGGCCTGCACCGGACCCGCTTCCGCCGCCCCCAGCATCCAGACCGCAAACACGATGCTCTGCATGGCATGTACCCCTGGATTCTCACCGGATTTCCTACACAGTACGATGCGCAGACGACGGAGTCAATGCAACGCCCGGCGGGTGGACGTCGTGCAGTCTCCGAGCGCGTCCAGGCGGGCGGCGGCGCGTTCCGTCCTATTCCGGCAGCGTGAAGCTGTAGACGTGCGAACCGCTGCCGAAATAGATGCGGCCCTCGAGATACGTCCCGCCCGGGCCGATGGGCACCGGCGATTCCCCGATCAGGGTGAGCGCATGCGTCGCGCAGTCGACTTGCACAATCCCTTTGACAAACAGCATGTACAGCGCCTGGTCCGGGCCCGCGACAAAAACGCGCGACTGTTGCTGGCCCGCCGTGCTGCCGAGCGTCGCCCGAAGGTCTTGCTCATGCACGACCTGACGTTTCACGGGGTCAAACACGAAGAAGCGGATACTGTCCGCCACGCCGTAGACCAGCCCGTTGGGGGCGAGAATCATGTCGGGATAATTCTGCACCCCCGGCAACACGGCCCCCTGCCAGTCAATCGTCCGGGTCGCGAGATCCAGGATATAGAGCACCGCCTCCGTGGCCTTGACCTCGCCGCCGGTGCCTGCCATCGTTGTCGTGCCGCCCAGGAGCTTGCCGCCGGGCAGGGCCACGAGGCTGGTGGTCGAATGCTCGGGAATGAGCGCCGTGTGCTCAACGAGCGTCGCGCTCCGCGTTTCGCGGTCCCAGAAGAGCAGCCCGCCGCCCGTGTACCCATAGCCAGGCGTCCCCGCGAGCACGATCGTCTTCCCGTCCGGATGCGCGAGAAGATCGTGCGGGCGGTGAATGGCCGGCGTGCACTCGGTGAGGTATCGCGGATTGCATTCCGGATTCCCCTTCACCGTAGGAACCCACGGCGCGCCGGGATCCCACTCGAGCAGAACCCCGCCGCCGTAAGCGCCCACGAAGAACGTGTCGCCCTGGGTCACGACCGCATTCCACTGGCCGTATGCGTCGCGGTGAATCCATTCGCCGGTCGTGGGGTTGTAGCTGAAAAACCGCATCGGAAACGCGGTGCCGCCGCAGATGGTGCCGTCCGAGGCCGCCGCCATGCCCATGATGTGCGCGCCCTCGCTGGTATAGTCGAAACGAAACCGCGCCACCTGGCCGGTCGCCGGATCGCTGACCTCGAGAATCCGCTCGGTCAGATCGCAGGTCTGGAGAACCTTGCCGTCGGGGAAAGCCGTGTGGAACAAGCCCTGGCTGCTGGTGATGATGGGTTTGGGCGTGATCGCGGGCTTTTCGATCGCCCTGGCCTGGCCCTGGTACAGCTCGTACCACAGGTCGCCCGACTGGCCGTACACCTTGCCGTTGACATCGCGCTGCACCGCTCCGGTTCCGATGATGCGCTTGTCTTCCGGCACGACGGGCGTGGCCGTGCCTGTCGCGGGGTCGAACACGATGATCTGGCTGGCCGTGTTGCCCACGCCGAAATAGACCCACCCGGCATCGTCCGCCGCGACAGAGCGCTGGTACTGGGCCCAGTTCTGCGCATACACGTGACCGTAATCCTTGAACTCGCGTGTCTCGGGATTGAACGACACCACGCCGCTGTTGGGATACGTCACCGACCAGATTACGCCGCTGTCGTCCTCGGTCATGCCCATGGCCATCTGCGGCGCGGTGGGGCTGAAGAACGCGAATTCCCCCTTGACGGGGTCATATTCGGTGAAATGGCTGTTGAAATGCGTGTAGAACTTGTTCTTGGTGGACAGAATCGATGCGAACGGGCAATCGCCGCCCGGCGGAAACGGCACGGGAATCTCCCGGGCCGCGCCCGTCGCCGCCTGAATCTCGAGCAACGCATAGCCGCCGCGGTGGTCGTACAGCCACACCAGCACGACGTTGTTCCCGTTGCCGTCCACCGTCGCGACCGTCCCGCGATGGTTGCTCACCGGCGTGGCGACGCCGTGATGGCGGAATCCGTTGCCCGGATCGTCGTTCGCCGCCCAGGCCATCCCCGCCGCCGGCGCGAGCAGCCCCGCGATCAGCAGCGCCATTCCAGACCACGCCCCGTGCGCCATGTAACCTCTCCTTCCGGCCGTGCGCCGTGTCGGCGCGCTCCTGCGTTGCCCCCCTGCTATCTTCGCACGCACCGCACGGCGGTGCAAGGCGCACGGAATCCCGCGGCCGGGAGAGCTGGGGAAACCCCGTTCACCGGACGAACAGGACTCGGGGGACCCCGGAGGGGGTCAAGAGAGGATTGGCCACAGAAATCGCAGAGCTTGAACACGCCGGACAAGAACGGGGACATGTTCCAAGCGCCGTCCGCGGCGCGACTACGTGTCCCCGTTCGGTTCCCCAGCCCGGGGTCGCGCGACGCGGGGACGGTGTGGTATGGTTTGACATTGACTGTCGAGGCCGTTGATAGCGGATTCCGGATCGTGGTGGGATCCGGTTCACCCGATGGGGATACGCACCAGGACCGATTAGGAGAGCATCTTATGAACGAGACATCGAAACGCAATGTCACGCGGCGGGATTTCGCCAAGGTTACGGCGGCGGGCACCTTCGCCATTCTGGGCGCGAAAGGCGCGTCCGCGGCGGGCAAGACGCTCAAAGTGGGGTTGCTGGGCTGCGGCGGCCGCGGCACGCAGGACGCCATGAACCTGCTGGCGGGCAACGAGGGCGTCGAACTCGTCGCCATGGCCGACCTCTTCGAAGACCACCTCGAGGATCGCCGCAAACAACTGGTCGAGCACAACGATCCCAACATCAGCAGCAAGGTCAAGGTAGACGACGCGAAGTGTTTCGTGGGATGGGACGCCTACCGGAAGATCCTCGACACGGACATCGACATTATCATGGAGACCAGCACCCCCTTCATCCGGCCCAGGCATCTCGAAGCGGCCGTCGAAGCGGGCAAACACATCTTCGCCGAGAAACCCGTAGCGACCGACACCCACGGACTGCAGGTGTTCCGCAAGGCCATGGCCGCCCATAAGGCCAAAGGCCTCTCGATGGTCGCCGGCACCCAGTTCCGCCACGACCAGGTCCGCATTCAGACCATGGAGAAGATTCACGCCGGCGCCATCGGCGATGTCGTGGCCATGCAGTGCTACTACTGCGGCGGCCTGCCGTTCTCGGTCAAACGCAACGAGGGCTGGAGCGACCTCGAATATCAGTTGCGCAACTGGTACAACTACCGCTGGACCTGCGGCGACAACATCGTCGAGCAGGCCATCCACGGTATCGATCTGTGCAACTGGGCCTTCAACGGGCCGCCCAAGTCCGTGTTCTCGTCCGGCGGGCGCGCCTGGAAACCGAAAAGCGAGTTGTACGGCGACATGTACGACCATTTCTCCTGCGACTATATCTACGTGAACAGCAAGGGCCAGGAGGCCCATGTCGCCCATTACAGCCGGCACTGGGACAACGTGGACGGCCGCGGCGGCATCAATATCGTCGGCACCAACGGGTTCAGCAACGGCCTCGACATGGGCGAACAGGGCGTCAACGATTCCATCCAGGAGCAGATCGACCTCGTCAACAGCATCCGCGAGACCGGGCCGTACTGGCACGACGGCGAACGCATCGCCGACACCACGCTCACCTCGATGATGGGCCGCGATTCCGCCTATACCGGCAAGGCCATCTCGTGGGAAGACGCACTGGCCATGGACGAGAAGTGGGTGCCCGACAATCTGAGTTGGGAGACCGACCTGCCCGTCCCGATGGACACCCCGGTGCCCGTGACCAATCCCAACCCGCCGCTCGAGACGCGATAATCCTACAGAAACCGTCCGCACAGACGGCGCGATCCTCCGATCGCGCCGTCGTTTTTTCGGTCCTGCGACTTCCGTGCGCTGCCCGTGAATTCGCCCCGGCCGGTCTCGACAGGTATAATCGCCCGGCACGCTTGGGGGAAGACAACGAAAGGCTGGTTCCATGCCTGATACAAAACGACGCGCCCTGGTTACCTGCATCCTCTGTCTCCTCGCCGCCGCCGCCGGCGCCCAGGAATCGAGTCCGGAGCTGCCCCCCGAACTCACGGGCGGGCTGAATGTCCTGGACTGGGGAGTCATCGCCGTCTACGCCGCCGCCATGCTGGGGATCGGGGCGTACTACGCGCGGAAAATCGAGACCTCGGAAGACTTCTATCTGGGCGGGCGCCAGATGCGCCCCTCGATGGTGGGCCTGTCGCTGTTTGCGGCCATGATCAGCACGATCTCCTATCTCGCGGAACCCGGGGAAGTGATGTCGCACGGTCCGATCGCGTACCTTATGTACCTGGCCTCGCTGCCGATCATCTACCTGATTGTCGGGTTTTTGCTGATCCCCCATATCATGAAGCTGCCCATTACCAGCGCCTACGAGCTGCTCGAAAAACGCCTCGGTATGCCCTCGCGCCTGCTGGGCTCGGGCATCTTCCTGTTGATTCGATTCGTCTGGATGGGACTCGTGGTGTATACGGCGTCGCGCGCGGTCGTGACCGCCATGGGCCTGCCGCTCGGTGCGCTTGCGCCGACCATCATGATCATGGGGACCATCACGGTGGTGTATTCATCCATGGGCGGCCTGCAGGCGGTGGTGTTAACTGACGCGATTCAAAGCCTGCTGCTGATCGTCGCTGCCATTGTCTGCGTTATCATCATTACGGTAAAGATGGGCGGGGTGGGCTGGTTCCCGACGCAATGGTCCGAAACCTGGGACACCCAGCCCGTGTTCAGTCTCGATCCCACCGTGCGTGTCACCATGATCGGAAGCCTCATCGCGACGACGGTATGGTGGGTCTGCACGGCCGGGTCCGACCAGATGGCCATCCAGCGCTACCTCGCCACCCGCGACGTCAAGTCGGCCCGCAAGGCGTTCCTGATCAACAACATCGCCGACGTGTGCGTCAATGTCACCCTCATCTCCCTGGGCTTTGCCCTGTTGGGGTTCTTTCGCGAGCACTACCCCGAACTGCTCCGTGCAACCCTGGCAGACGAAAAGAAAGGCGACTACCTCTTCCCGCTCTTTGTGGTCAATTTCATGAAATTCGGCACGGCCGGGCTAGTCATTGCGGGCATGCTGGCCGCGGCCATGTCGTCGCTCTCCTCCGGGCTCAACTCGGCGGCCACCGTCCTCAACACCGATTTCCTGCCGTTGCTTCTCCGCAAACCCCTGGACGAAAAAACCAAAGTGCGGCACGGAATGGCGGTCTCCGCGGTGATCGGCGTCATCATCATCCTCCTGGCCCTCGTCATCGAAAACGTCCGGGGCAACCTGTTTGAAGTCACGCAGAAGACCAGCAACCTGCTCGTCTCGCCCCTCTTCAGCCTGTTCTTTCTGGCCCTGTTCGTGAAACGGGCCAACACGTTCTGCGCCATGTTTGCCGCCGCGTACGGATTCGTGGTCGCGATCGTCATCGCGTTCTGGGACCTCACCGGCGCCACGCCCATCAGTTTTCAATGGATCGGCATCACCTCGCTGCTGGCGAGCGTGGGCGCGGGCGTCGCGCTGAGTTTCCTGCCCTGGGACCGCATGACCCGCAACAGCCGGGTCCTCGTGGGTATCGCCGCGGCCATCCCCCTTGTGATGCTCGCGGGACTCTTCATCGCCGGCATCGCGTCGAGGTCGGCCGCCGCCGGCGGCTGATCGCTCGCCAACAACCCAAGAACGGGGACATGTTCCAAGCGCCGTCCGCGGCGCGACTACGTGTCCCCATTCGAACGCGGGAGTCTGGAGACAGGCGCATCAGGAGTGCCGAGCCGGGCTCCGCCCCTTTCTGTAAGCCGCCGCCCGGTACGCGGTGAGGGGGCGCTTTTGACCCGCCGATTGACATGCTATCATGGCCGGGTCGAATACAGGGGGCCTGACAGGGGTAGGTATGTCCATGGAATACGCGATCGAAACCCGCCAGATGACCCGGGACTTCGCGGCCCTGCGCGCCGTCGACGCGCTCGACCTCAAGGTGCCGCGGGGGTGCTTCTACGGTTTCCTCGGTCCCAACGGAGCGGGAAAATCCACCACCATCAGGATGCTGACCGGCCTGATGGCGCCCACCGCCGGGGCCGCCACGGTGCTCGGCGAAGACATGGCGACGGGCGGCCTGGCCGCCAAGGCCCGCATCGGAGTCGTCCCCGAGGATCTCTGCCTGTTCGACAACCTGACCGCGCGGGAATACCTGATCTTTATCGGGCGCATGTACCGGGTCGAGAAACCGGTGATCGCCCAGCGCGCCGGGGAACTGTTCGCCCTGCTCGGCCTGGAAGACGCGGAAAAGACGCTGGTCGCCGATTTTTCCCACGGCATGAAGAAAAAACTGTCGCTGGCGGCCGCGCTGATTCACGACCCGGAACTGCTCTTCCTGGACGAACCCTTCGAGGGCATCGACGCGATCACCTCGCGCACTATCCGCGGCGTGCTGGACCGGTTCGTCGAACGGGAATCCACCATCTTCCTCACGTCGCACATTCTTGAGATTGTGGAGAAGCTCTGCACGCATGTCGGCATCATCAACCAGGGCCGCCTGGTGGCCGACGGCACTCTCGCCGATTTCGCCCGGGGCGGTTCCCTCGAAGAGGCCTTTGTACAGGCCGTAGGGCGCGTCGAACAGACGCCGCCCACCTTGTCGTGGCTCAACGGGGCACGCTGATGTTCGAGCATCTCGCCACGATACTCTGGCTGAAATCGCGGTTCGTGCGCCACAGCATGACCAAGGCCACGGGGATCCTGTCGGTCATTCTGATCGCGTGTGTCGTGACCGGGGTCTGCTTTGTGGCGGTTGGCTTTTCACTAGGCCTCTTTTTTCTGGGCGTGTTCGGCGACCTCGGAGAACAGGATGCCCTGCCGGTGCTGGCGATCAGCGACGGCCTCGTCTTCTTTTTCTGCGTCATCTGGCTGGTTTCGATCCTGGCCGAGGTGCAGCGATCCGACCTGATCGACATGCGCAAGCTGATGTATCTGCCCGTCTCGCTCAAGAGCGTGTTCGGCATCAATTTCGCCTTTTCGCTCCTTACCCCCGCCGGACTCCTCTTCGTCTTCCCGGGCATGGCCTTCGCCACGGGGCTCGCCGTGCGGCACGGGCCCCTCGTGCTCCTGGGCATCCCGGCCGTGGCCGTTTTTTACCTGTGCCTCGCCGGATGGACGTACTACGTCCGCGGGTGGCTGGCCGTGCTCATGGAAAACCGGCGGCGCAGACGGATGCTGCTCATGATGTTGCCGATGGCGTTCATCGCCATCGGCTATGGTCCGCAACTCCTCATCCACCTCGGACCGCGCAAGCTCCCGGCAGATCCCCGGACGTTGCTGGCGGCGGTCAACGTGTTTCTCCCCCCGGGCTGGCTGCCGCTGGCGCTGCAAAGCCTTGTACGGGGCGATGCACTCACGGCGCTGGCCTGCACAGCCGGGCTGGCGGGCCTGGCCGTGCTTCCATTGAGCATGGGTTACCGCGCCACGCGAAACCACTACCTCGGCCTCCAGTCCCGGCGCGAACGGAAACGCAAACCTGAAGCAGCGCTGTCGCCCAAACACCCCATCGAAGACGCCTTCCTGGCCCGAGACCTCCCCGGGTTGGACGAGGAAACCAGCGCGATGGCCCTGGCCAGTTTCACGATGTTGTCCCGCCATCCCGTGGTGCGCATGCAACTGATCGCGCCCTTCCTGGTAGCGGCGATTCTTTTCACGCTGTACGTTGTCCGCACCGACGGGTTTCCGAACCTTCCTGCCATCGTCCGCAACGCGATTCCCACCGCCGCACTGGCCTGGCCCCTGCTCAATGGCTCCGTTTTTTTCGCCAACATCTTCGGCGCCGACGGGAATGGCTTCCGGTCCCTGATTCTCCTCCCCACGCCACGGCGAAAATACCTCCTCGGAAAAAACATCGCGCACGCCGCGCTGTTTGGCGCGCCGACGGTGCTTTTTGCGATTCTCGCGTTTGCCGTCGTCCGCCCGGAACCGCTCGCGCTGCTCATCGCCCTGATCAACGCCGTTTATGCGCTGCTGCTCATCAGCGCGTGCGGCAACCTGATCTCTCTTTACATGCCGTTCAAGATATCGTCCGATTCCATGCGCGGCGCGGGCAACAATCCCAAAGCGGTGCTGGGAGCGTTTCTGTTCTTGTTTCTGCTCCCTCTCGTCCTTGGACCTCCGCTCCTCTGCGCCGTCATCGACGGGGGACTCGCGCACCTCTACCCCGGATGGTGGTTCCCCTCGGGCGTACTGCTGGCCGTGGTCTTCGCGGGACTCGCTCTCCTGACGTACCGGAAGGCGCTTGTCGCGTGCGAACGTCTGCTCGCCGCCCGGGAACCCAAAATCCTGGAAGCCGTCACCAAAGGAAAGGACTGATCCCCCGCGTCAGACGCCCCGCCAGGATTCGCGATAGAAGCGCAGCACGTCGTCCTCCGTCAGCTCGCCCACCTGGTTTTTGAAACGGTACGGGTCCGAATAGCAGTCCCTCGCGAATTCCGCCAGCAGGCGTTCGTCCACGCCAGCGTCGCGCGCGGCCCGCGAGACCCCGCACGCCGCGAACAACGCGTGCAGGGCCCGCGTAATGGCGCTGCCCGCCTCGCCCGCCGGACCGCAATGGCCCAGCGCGGAGGCCATCGACGCGACCGTCTCCGGCAGGTGGACCGCATTGTGTCGAAACACCGGCGCGAGCAGCAGCCCGTTCGCCAGGCCGTGCTGGAGGCCGCAGTGCAGCGTGTAGTAATAGCCCATGCCGTGCACCAGCGTGGTTCCGCTCTGGGCAATGACGCCTCCCGACAGCATCGCCGCCAGCAGCATGCCGCCGCGGGCTTCGAGATCATCGGGAACACTCACCGCGCGCGGCAGCCACTGCCGGACCAGTCGGCATGCCTCCAGCGCCAGGATGTCGCCTACCGCGGTGCGCTTCCTGGAGACGAGGCCTTCCATGGCCTGGCTGAGCGCGTCGAGTCCCGTGTACGCCGTCACATCAGGCGGAAGCGATGCCGTCAATTCCGGATCGAGCAGCGCGACCCGTGGAAACAGGGCGCGACCCTTGATGGTCCGCTTCTGGTTCTCCGAGGTGTCCACCAATACCGAATAGGGGGTCACTTCACTGCCCGTGCCTGCGGTCGTGGGCACCGCGATGATCGGCAACGCGCCTTCGGTGAACCGGTCGGACCCGATGAATTCCGCGCACGCGCCCTCGTTGAGGGCCAGGCCGGCCACCGCCTTCGCCACATCCATCGGGCTCCCTCCGCCAATGGCAATGACGATATCGCACCGCGACTCCCGGCAGACCCGCGCCGCCGCGTCGCACTGGCCGGTCGTCGGGTTTTCCCCGGCCCTGTCGTACACCACGGCGCCGGGCAGTTGCGCCACCGCCCGGTCCAGCGCCCCGATCGCCCGCGCGGAATGTCGCCCCGTCACGATGAACGGTTTCCGGCCCAAAGCCCGGCAGCAGGCAGCAAGTCCGTTGAAACACCCCGCGCCAAACCGGACCTCCGTGGGCAGGAAATACGAGAACTCAGGAAGAGCGGCCATGTCTCAGCTTGTCGTCCAGGCGGTCCATATACGCCTTCTTCTTCTTGGCAAGGTGCTGGAGGCTGTGAAGCGCCTTCTCCGCCCCCTCGGAGGCGGGTTCAACCATGGTCGCACGCCGCCAGCTCAGCTCGGCTTCGTCGGCCCGCCCCTGCCGGTACAAGGCATTGCCGAGATAGGCGTACGCCAGGGCGCAGTTCTCATCCTCGGCCACCGCATCCCGAAACAGCTTCTCGGCCTGCGTGTCGTTCTTCGAGTTGTACGCCACCCGGCCCTGTTTCACCAGTTTCAGGGCCTCCTTGCGCCGATCGGTCCCGTGCTGATCGCCCACATGCACGCGCAGCTTCTTCGCGTCCGACACCACCCCCGACAGGGCATGGCGCACGGACTCGCGCCGGCTCAACACAAACCCCGCGTGTTTGGCGATGTTCTTGGCGAGGGTCCTGATATCCTGAAACAGACTTCGCGGCATAACGAACGCCTCCTTCGACTATTTTATCATCGAATTGGGGACTTTGACAGCTCTGACGCCCCTGGCATCTTGACGGCCCAACCCCGGAACGGGGTTGAACAAGCCCTGCGAATCCGTCCGACCCCCTTCGGGGTCGGTGGGAGGGTGGGGCCGCCCCGATCCACGGGCTTCGCCCGCGGCTCACATTCGACACCTTCGGTGTCGGTCAGGAAATACGGCCGATGTCAGCGACGCAGGCGGCGTCCGCGGCGTTGAGTAGAGCAAGGTCGCGCGGGCAGAGCCGTCCACCCCGTCCACTGTCTCCACCAGAAGACCAGAATGCAGGCGAGACGCCGGCGCGGTCGATAACCGCCTCACACAAAGCCGCCAAACCACCAGGGAGGCCCATTCCAGACTCGCCCCGGTTTGCAGCATCACGCGGATCGCGGCGCATCCGCGCCGTTGACCGTTTTCCGTTGAACGTGCGGGCGCGGGCTTCTAAAATGACGCCCGGCGCGGCGGCGGCCGCGCAACAAGGAAGGAGAACGCCCCGTGCCGCTGGTGGTCGATTGCCATGCCCATATCCGGACGCCCGACAACGGCGAGCCCGAGCTGGTTCTCGATGCCGCGGACCGGGCCGGGGTGAACCGGGTGGTCCTGTGCTCCCTGGGCCGGGAATGGGTGCCCTTTCCAGACGCGGCGGCGCTCGAACAGGCCAACGCCGACATCGCACAGGTGGTCGAGCGCTATCCCGACCGCTTCATGGGCCTGGTGTATCTGAGCGCGGACGAAGTGCCTCTGGGGCTCGATCACCTGGACCGCTACATCGCCAACGGCCCGTGCCGGGGGGTGAAACTCTGGATTTCGCAGTTCGCTGACGACCCACGCATGGATCCCCTCTTTGACCGCATCGTGGAACTCGATGTGCCCGTCCTGCAACACACCTGGATCAAGGCGACAGGCAATCTGGAACGCGAGTCGACCGTGTGGCACTGCGTCCATCGTATGGAGCGCCACCCCGGCCTGAAGATGTGGCTGGCCCACGCCGGCGGCCGGTGGGAAGAAGCCGCCCGTATCATCGCCCCCTATCCCAACCTCTGTGCGGACATCTCCGGCGGGGAACCCGAGGCGGGTGTCGTCGAATGTCTGCTGCGGCACATCGGTCCGGACCGCGTCTTTTATGGTTCCGACATTCCCGGCCGCAGTTTCGTCGTCCAGATGAGCAAGGTGCTTTCCGCCGAAATCCCCGACGACTGGAAACGCATGATCCTCGGCGAAAACATCCTGCGGTGGCTCCGGCCATGATCGATTTCAATGCAAAACTTGGGCATTTTCCCTACCGGCCGGTCGAGGGCCTCGAAGCGCTGCTGCGCGCCATGGACCGCCACGGGGTCGAGATGGCGCTGGTCTCTTCGCTCCAGGCCGTGTTTTACCTGAATCCGCAGGACGGCAACGACGAGCTGGCCGCGGCGCTCGCCCCCCACCGCGACCGGTTCCTTTTGTCCGCGGTGTTGCGGCCCAATTTCACGGGCTGGCAAGACGACCTCCTCCGTTGCGCCGAAGACTACGGCGCCCGGGCCGTGCTCCTCTATCCGCAATACCACCGCTACGAGCTTCTGTCGCCGGAGACCGGCGAGCTGGTCGCGTTCGCCCACGAACTGGGCCTTCCCGTATGCGTGCAATGCTGGCTCGAAGACCCGCGGCGGCAGTTTTACCGCGAGATCATTCCGCCGGTGGCGCCGGACACGATGGCGGCGTTCGTCAAAGCCTGGCCCCGGGTCACGATCGTGGCCCTGGGACTTCGCTTCGGCGAGCCGGACATGCTCGGCGACCCCCTGCCCCGAAACTGCTGTTTCGACATCTCGAACTACGAGAACATGCGCGATCTTGAGCTGGCCATGGAACGCTTCCCCCAGGATCGCCTGCTTTTCGGGACGAATTTCCCGCTCTATAATTACGTGGCCAACGTCGAGAAGCTGGCGCGCGGCCACCTCACCGAAGCGCAGCGCTCGGCCATCGCCCGCGGGAACGCAAAACGCCTCATGGGCATTCAATAGACAACGAAGCAAGACGGGAGTGACGCTGTGAAAGCAATCCTCATGGTCGCGGGCAAATCGACCCGCACGTATCCGTTGACGCTCACGCGGCCGAAACCGTTGCTGAAGGTCGTCAACAAACCCATTCTGGCCTGGCACCTGGATGCGTTGCGCGCGGTCATCGACGAGGCCATCCTCGTCGTCGGGTACCGCGGGGACATGGTCCGCGAGGCGTTCGGCGCCGCGTACAACGGCCTGCCCCTGCGCTACGTCGAGCAGACCGAGCAACTCGGCACCGGCCACGCCGTTCTGCTGTGCGAACCGCACATCGACGGACCGTTCATCGCCATGAACGGCGACGATCTCTATGCGCCGGGGGATCTGCAGAGGCTGGCGGGCGCGACCCATGCCGCGCTGGCCAAATGCGTCGCCGATCCCCGCCGCTACGGCGTGTTCGAGCTGGACGCCCGGGGCCGCGTGAAACGGCTCGTCGAAAAGCCCTGCCAACCGGCCTCCGACCTGGCCAGTGTGGGCGCCTATGCGCTCACGCCCGAGGTGTTCGGCGTGTTGCGTGAAACAGAACCGTCCGAGCGGGGCGAGATCGAGATCACGTCGGCCGTCCACGAACTCGCCGCGCGCGGCGACTTCAGCGCGCTCGAGATGGAAGGGTATTGGCTGCCCATCGGGTATCCCTGGAACCTCCTCGAGGCCAACGAATACCTCCTGAACGAGATGACCCCCGCCATCGAGGGCGAGGTGAGCCCCCGCGCGGAATTGAACGGCCCCGTCCACGTCGGCAGAGGATCCGTCATCCGCGGCGGCGTGGTGATTGACGGGCCGGTGTACATCGGCGAGCGCTGCACCGTCGGCCCCAACTCATGGCTGCGTCCCGGCGCGACCCTGTACAACGAATGCCGGGTGGGCCAGTCCTGCGAGATCAAGAACTCGATCCTCTTCGACGGGTGTGCCGTGCCGCACCTGAGCTACGTCGGCGACTCGATCATCGGCGAGCGCACCAACTTCGGCGCGGGCACCATCACCGCCAATGTCCGGCACGACGGCGGCACGATCAAGTCCATGGTCAAAGGCGAGATGATCGACACGGGCCGGAGAAAGCTCGGCGCCATCGTCGGCGATCACGTGCACACGGGCATCAAGACCTCTCTGTACCCGGGCCGGAAACTGTGGCCGGGCACGTGCACCCGGCCGGGCGAGGCGGTCGCGCGCGACATCGAGTTGGCGGACTGAGCGCCGCGTCGGAGTCAGGCGGTTTCGGCGCGCAGGGCGTCCAGGGCGGCCTGAAAATCGGCGGGAAGCGGAGCCACAAACCGCATGACCGTGCCGTCGGCCGGGTGGGCAAACCCGAGCAATTCCGCGTGGAGCGCCTGGCCCTGGAGATTCCGCAGCACCGTCCGGGTCGCCTCTGAAACGGTCCAGCTCTGGAAATCCACCACGCCATAGACCGGATCGCCCAGGACCGGATGGCCCGCAAAGCGCAGGTGAACCCGGATCTGGTGGGTGCGGCCGGTTTCGAGCCGCAGCGTGACCAGGCACGCCGCGCCAAACCGCTCCAGCACCTCGAAATTCGTGATCGCGTCGCGGCTGCGCGCCGCCGTAACGGACATCCGTTTGCGATCGGTCATGCTGCGGCCCACCGCGGCGTTGATGCGGCCCCGGTCCTGCGGGAACTCGCCCTGCGCCAGGGCCAGATACCGCCGCTCGAACGCATGTTCGCGCGCCTGCCGCCCCAGCGACAGAAACGCGCGCGGACTCTTGGCCACCACCATCACGCCCGAGGTGTCGCGGTCGAGGCGGTGCACGATGCCCGGCCGGGCGGCGTCTTCGCCGGGCCGCTGGAAATCGGGGCAATGGAACAACACCGCGTTCACCAGCGTGCCGCCGCTGTGGCCGGGAGCGGGATGCACCACCAGGCCCGAGGGCTTGTTGACCACCAGCACGTCGGCGTCTTCGTGCAGGATGTCGAGCGGGATGTCCTCCGGCGTCAGTTCCGTGCTGGGCTGGGGCGGCACCTCGATGTGAATCTCGTCGCCCAAGGCCACCGTGCGGCTTGGCCGGGTGCAGACGCGGTTGTTGACGGTCACCAGATTGCTTTTGATCGCTCTCTGAATGAACGCCCGGGACGCGTCCTCGACACACTCGGTGAGGAACACGTCAAGGCGGAGCCCCTGGGACCCCTCCTCGACAATCTCATGATAAGAGGTCTGCGGCACGGCGGAACCCTGGAGCTAAAGCGGTATAGGCGTTCTGATACTCGGCGAACCATGTGTCGTACTGTTTCGTGCGGGCGGCGTCGGGTTCGCAGGTATCGACCACATGGATGATGGCGTCGCAGGCCTCCTCGACGCTTGCGTAGAGGCCCGTCGCCACGGTGGCCAGAATCGCCGCGCCGTAGGCCGGGCCTTCGTCGACGTTGATGGTGGCCAGGGGCGCGCCATTGACATCGGCCTGGACCTGGCGCCAGAACGCCGATTTCGCGCCGCCGCCCGAAGCCCGCACCTGCTGGACCGGCACGCCCATCCCGCGGATGATGTCGAGACTGTCGCGCATGGCATACGCGACGCCTTCAAGCACCGCCCGGGCAAGATGCGGCTTCCCGTGGCGCAGCGAGAGGCCCACAAAGGCCCCCCTGGCATACGGGTCCTTGTGCGGCGTGCGCTCCCCGGTAAGGTAGGGCAGGAACAGCAGCCCTTCGGCGCCCGGCGGCACCGTTGCCGCGGCGTCCGTGATGTATTCGTACGGGTCGCGGCCGGTCTCCGCGGCGCGGGCCTTTTCCTCGGCGCACAGAGCGTCGCGGTACCAGCGCAACGAGCCGCCCGCGCTCAGCACCACGCCCATCATGTGCCATTTGCCCGGCACGGAATGGCAGAAGGTGTGCACGCGGCCCTCGGGGTCCAGGCTGACCCTGTCGGCGAACGCGAACACCACGCCGCTCGTCCCCACGGTCGACGAGAGCACGCCCGTGCGCACGATGCCGCATCCCACGCCGCCCGCGGCCTGGTCGCCGCCGCCCGCCACCACGGGAATCCCTTCAGGAAGACCGGTAGCGGCCGCGGCCTCTTTCGAGAGCGTGCCCGTGACCTCGGGGCCTTCATAGGCGTTCGGCATGAATTCCGCCGGGATGTCGAGGAGTTCCATCAGCCCCTTATGCCAACCCCGGTTCTTCACATCGAAAAGCAGCGTGCCCGACGCGTCGGCAACGTCGGTGGCGAATTCGCCGGTCAGTGCGTAACGCACATAATCCTTGGGCAGGAGCACCTTGCGTACCCGGTCATAGATTTCCGGCTCGTGGTCGCGCAGCCAGAGGATTTTCGGTGCGGTGAAACCGGTCAGGGCGGGGTTGCAGACCATCTCGATCAGGTTGCGCGCGCCCACCTTTTCCGTAATGTACTCGCACTGTTTCGCGGTGCGCTGGTCGCACCACAGGATGGCGTTGCGCAGCACGCGGTGGTCCTGGTCGAGGAATACCGAGCCGTGCATCTGGCCGGTCAGGCCCAGACCCTTAACCTCGGCGGGCTCCACGTTGGGCGAGTGGGCGAGCTTCGTCAGGGCTTCGAGCGCCGCGCGTTTCCATTCGGCCGGCGGCTGTTCCGCCCACCCCGGTTTTGGCGTCAGGAGCGGGTACTCGACCAGCGCCGACGCCACCGGCCGGCCCGCTGCGTTGATCGCCACCGCTTTGGTGCCGCTCGTGCCGACGTCCAGACCCAGTACGATGCTCATGTTTGCCCCCCTTTTCCGCGACTACACTACCGGCGCCGGACCGCGCCGCAAAACAACGAGGCAGGATCGATGCCTCGATCCTGCCTCAAGGGAATACCCATTGTCGAGAAAGCTCAACTACCCGCTTGATCCTGCCGGGCACGCGCAATGGCTTTGGCGAGCTTGCGGCGACGGCGCTCGCTGGGCTTTTCGTAATGCTTCATCTCTTTCAGCCGCTGCATCAGCCCTTCCTTATTGCACTTTTTCTTGAACCGGCGGAGTGCCTTTTCAAAGGGCTCGTCTGACTTGACGCGCACTTTCGTCACTCGGAATCAACCTCCCCTCTCTCGCGCGCCCGTTCCGCAGGCGCCTCTATCGTTGCCCATGGTCCCCTTAACGCCTCGAAAGCCCATCTTTCAAAGGGGTTACGCAGCCCTGGCAACCGGTCTGTTATCTTATCATTCAGCGCGGGTCCTGTCAAACCCGCGGGCTCGCCTCCGAATCCCCGTACCATGCCCGCCTCAAAAGACGGACGCCCCCCCGCCGCGGAAGCCGGGAAACGGGCTTTCGCTCAGTCAACAGGACCCGGGCGGACAATCTCCGGCGCGGTGGCGATGCGCGGGCGCACCGCGAGCCAGTCGATGCCCTGGAAGTCCGGATCGGGGATCGCGCGCACTTCCTCTTCGCCCTGGTAGGGGCACATGGCATCGACCCAGGCGATGAGCCGCTGAAGGCTGACGGAATCGACCTCCACCCCGTGATGGTCGCCGCTGGATGCGATCTCGATGAGGCGGCTCTTGTACGACAGCGCGGTCATGGGTTTGGGGGTCTTGTACGCTTCGGGGTCGGTGGTGCTGTAGGCCTCGACCATGAGCTGACCGGCAATGCCCCAGCCGGGGGGCGGGTTCTCGGGCGGCGCGTACGGCGCGCCCCACGAAGGCCGGCCGATCAGGGTCAGGTAGGGCTCGGTGAAAACGGGCGTGCTGGGGCGCTCGGTCAAATCGAACACCGCGCGGCCTTTGCCGTCGCCTTCATGGCAGGGCGCGCAATACCGGTCGAGCACCGGACGCACGTAACGGGGGTAACTCACGGTATCGGGCGTCCACGGCGGCGGCGTGATCGCGCTGGGCGCGCGGTTCAGTGCCAGGCCGCGGCTCGAAACCTCGGGCGCCTTGCTGTGTAGCTCGTGGCATCCCAGACAGCCCCGCGACTCGCCCGGCATGACGTTGACGAAACTGCGCATGGTCTGCAGGGCCCGATACCGTTCGTCGAGCAGCTGGAAATGCAGCGCCATGCCGGCGGGGGCAACAAACGACACCGAACCGTCCGCCTCGACGGGCACCGTCCCGAGAATGCGTTTCACGCCCTCCGACTGCACCGCCGAAACGACCGGGCCGGTTGAGATGTACGGGCGTTTGTGCCAGTAGGTGTACGTCTTGGGGTCGATATTGAGGATGCGCAGATACCGCGCCATGCCGCGGAGTTCTGCCGGCGCACCGTGGTACACGTTCGCGCTGTAGATCACGCCCTCCTGTGGACGGGACTGCGCCATGCGGCCGGGCAGCTCCGTCCGTTCGACGACAACCGGCGGCCGGGGACGCGGCCTCAGGGGAATCGCATGGAATACCTGGTTCGACCCTTCGTAAATGAGCTCGCGGTTGCCGTACACATCCATGAGATACAACACGAACCGGCCGTCCCGGTCCGCGGAAACGATGAAATCGGTCTCGCTCAGCGGGTACGGCGAATAGTACCCGCCATAGGCGCCCGAGGAATGGTAATTCGGCGATTCGATGGGGTCGACGGGGCCGTTGCCGCATTCGGGCCACGCGACATCGGCCGTGACCTTGGTTAATCCGTGGGGGAAATTGAACCCCCGATCGGGGTCGACGATGCCGACCGAGCCGCTGAACCAGTTGTGATGCGCGCTGCCCGTGAACATCACGCGGCGGCTGCCGGGAATGGCCCGCGCGTCCTTGAGCAGGTCGGGCCAGACGCTCTGATTGCCCCAGAAGGTATTGGACTGGGTGCCGTCGGGATTGACGGTCCAGAGACTCTGCGCCCGCCACAGCGGTTTATCGGTGTATTCCCATCGCGTGTAGATGATGCGGCCGTCATGCATCACCGACGGCAGGTAATCGGGCTCGTTATTGGCCGAGATGAGGTAGATGTTGCGGCCATCGCGGTCGCAGCGCGCCAGCACAAACGCGCTGGTCGGCGGCATGCACCGCACATACGTATTGCCGCGGGTCGTGGAAAACACGATGTGCTCTTCATCGGACAGGTAGATGGGATCAAGATCGTCGTACGGGCCGTCGGTCAATTGCGTGAATCCGCTGCCGTCAACGCGGATTTCGTACAGGTGAAACGACTTCTCGTTGTGCGGCTTGAAGCAGAAGAGCACTTTCGACGCGTCGTAGGACACGTCCGGCCGCCAGAACGACCCATGCAGCGGCGCCTGCGGCACGAGTTGGCGGACCTCGCCGCCCGGATGGAGCCCCTCGAGAATGACCAGTTTGCCGCCCGGCACCGCCATGTAGCCCAGACGGTGGCGTGTCTCGTGGGGCCATTCCGACCCCTGCGGGAACGGCATGTCGACAAACAGCATCGTCGTGAAGTCAATGACGGGATTCGCAAAGGCGATGGCGCGTTTGGCGTCGCGCACCTCGAAATAGAGCGCCGGCGAAGGGGCCGTCAGCGCCCGGGCTTCGGCCTCCAGCGCGTCCAGGCGGGCCAGCGGCTCCGCGAGACCCGCCGCGCCCGGATGCGCGGCGGAAATGCGCGCGGCCAGCTCGCGCGCCCACGCAATCTCCGCCAGGATGCGTTCCGGGGCGGGGATACCCCCGGCCTGATGCAGCCAGTCCTTCTCCAGGGCCTCCCGCGCCTCGCCGGGCGGCCGCGTCCGGGTTTCCGGGGTTGACGGACGGACGTAGGGGGCCACGGCCTCCTGAACATAGGGCCGGAAATCGATCCGGGATCCCGCCGCCATGATCAGGTCCACCCATTCCCCGGAGAAACGGGCGGCCTCGCCCCGGGCCTTCAGCGCCTCATAACGTTCCCGCAGACGGTCGGCCTCTTCCCATTTCGTGCGATCTTCGGGCGACTGCCGGCGCCACTGGTCTTCCGTAATGGGCCGGTACTCCAGGAGGAGTTCCATCAGCCACCCCAGCTTCTCGTCGTGGAACGCGGCGCCGGCCGTGAGCACGTATTCGATAACGGACACGCCGGTCCATTCGGCAAACTGCGCGCTCGCCTCCGGAAAATCGTTCTTGAGCCGCGCCGACAAAGCATCCACGCACTCGTCGTCCAGACCGCCGGCCTGATGCGCAAGGCGTTCGCGCAACGCAGCGCACGTATCGCTAAACGATGCGTTCGCGGGGTAGATGCCGGCCAGGCGCTCATGGACCGCCGCGTACCGCTTCGCCAGGGCATCGGCGCCGTCGCGGTGGAGCGCGGCGATCTCATCGGGGGACAGCGCCTCCGGATACACGCGGAGGTCGTCCAGCAGGCCCTGGAAATGTTCGCAGTCTCCCCCCGAAGAGCCGATAAACGCAGGCGCGTCGGGCTGCAGGGCAATCGTGCCGGGCCGTTCGAGGCTGCCGGCCTCCTCCCCGTCAAGAAACACTCGCATGTGCCGCCCGTCGAACGTCGCGGCGCAATGGTGCCACGCACCGTCGAGAACGCGGCCGGCATCGACCGGAGCGTCGCATTCGATGTAACCGCCCACGTCGAGCCCAAACGACAGCATCGCCCCGTTCTCCTGAAACGAAAACAACAGGCGGTTGGCGGATTCCTGGCGGAAGATCTCGCGGAACCCGCTGAGGCCGTGCGGACGCACCCAGGCGGCGAGGGTCAGCGCCGGCAACCGGGACGTGCCGAATCGTTCCAGGCGAAGGGCATGTTCGCCCCGCAAGGCGAGGGCGCTTCCGTAAACCCCCTGTGCGCGCACGAGACTGTGGCCGGCAGCAGCGAGCAGGGCGCGATCGCCCGCAAGGTCCCACACGCGGGGGTACGGGCCGGTCTCGTTGAAGGTCCAGTGTGCGAGCGGGCGCCGATCAAGGCCGGGTTCCCCGGCCGGGGCAGGCGGCGAATCGGGATGGTTCCCGTTCGCGCCGCGCGCGTGCAGCTCCGCAATCGCCTCGGCGGACAACGCGGCTCCGTAAAGGCGCAGATCGTCCATCGCCCCCTGAAAACATTCCCCCCCGTTCAACGACCCGATGCACGCGGACGCGGACCCGCCCCAAACCGCCTTGCCGGGACGTTCAACAGCGCCGATCTCGTTTCCGTCGAGGTAAACGCGCGCAAAACGCCCGTCGAAGGTGGCCGCGCAATGGTGCCACGCGCCGTCAAGGACGGCCGCGGGCTCGAGCAGCGCATCGCACTCAAAATAGCCGTCGACATGGAGTCCCAGCGAGAGTATGGCGCCGTCGTCCTGAAACGAAAACAACACACGCTGCTCGCCGTCCTCTTTTCGGAAGAGTTCACGGTAGCCGCCGAGCTCCGTCGGGAGCACCCATACGGCCAGGGTGAGCTCGGTGGCGCCATCAAAAAGCGCGGGGTTCGAGACCACAAGCCGGTGCGTGCCGGAAAACAACAGCGCCTGGCCGAAAAGCCCGCCCGTACGTGTGACGGCGCCGTCATCCGTGCGCTGTGGCGCGGCATCGAATCCATTGCCGCTCGCGTCCGGACACGCGCCCCCGAAGCCGGCATCAAACGCCCAATGGGCGAGGAGGGGCGCGCCGGGGGAAGCCGTTTCGTCCGCAACAACCCCGGCGCACAGCAGCCCCGGCGCCAGCAGAAGAAAACCGAGGCGAACAACACCGCGCACAATTCCCGACACGTCAGAACAGGCCATCATCATGGTCTCCTGCAGGCACAGCCACTCCGGGTCAATCCCTGCCACGCAGCGGGCCCATCCGCATCCGTCCCCCGCCCGTACCACCCGGATGATCTACGCCTCAGTATGCCTTGACGATGTCTGATTTACCAACAGCGGCCCCAGTCCGTGCCAGGGGACGGGCGTCAATCGTGCGTCTCACTCTTCCGTCCGGAAATGCGCGGAAGCGGCGCGACTGCGTGTCTATATTCCCATGCGATTGTCCCTTCGCCTCACCGCAACTGGAGGTTGACCACGGCCTGCTCGCCGTCTTGCACGGTGATGTGGGTGATCGCGCAGGGCATGGCGACCCGTTCCTCTTCATAATTGCCGAGGGGAATTGTGGAACTTGCGCAGAGGGTGTAGTCACCCGCGTCGACGCCGCTCATGGCGTACGTGCCGTCTTCCTTCACCCCCACGCCTCTAACCAGAGCTTCCTGGGCGTAGGTGGCCGACAGGTTCCAGGGCACGGTCGGCCAAGCGTGGCGGCCTTGCAGAAGGCATACGACTACCTGCATGCCCGCTTGCGCACCCGAGACCATACCGCTGATGGATGCGGTTCCGGTGAGGTCGACATCGCGCGTCGTTGTCTCTCCGGCCTTCACCGAAACCGTTTCCAAATGGTATCGGGACGGCTCGCCTTCTCTTCCCCCATCGAAGTGCAACACTGCGTTACCCGGATGCAGTCCTTCGAGGCGGTACCGGCCGTTTTCATCGAGATGGGCACTGGTCTTTCCGCCCCAATGGTCCTGCTGGTTGCAGAGCCTGACGTACCCGTGCGCGGGTGTCTCGCCATCGAGGGTGACCCGGCCTTCCACGGCTGCGGTACCTTCCGAAAACACGAAATCCACTACGGTTTCTCTGCCCGGCTCTATGAGAGCACGCTTGTACTCCTTGAAGTGGTTATCTGTACCGTCCGGCGTCTTGAACCAGGCCATGCCGCGGATGAGGACCTCACCGGCAGGCAGATTCGCGAGTTCGTAGGTCCCGTCGGGGTTCACGTTCATGCCCGATGTGCCGAACGCGGGCTCGAAGGGGTGCCAAATATCAACGCCCAGAGAGTAGACCTCTCCGGGCACAGTTGCCACACCCAGCGTGCCTTTCAGGACGCCACCCGGATTCAGGGTGATGGTCACCTGCCGCGTTTCTCCGCCGACGGGCGACACCAGGGCGTAGCCGGGCGCGTAGCCCGGCATCAGCGCGGTAATGCATCGTACGCTCTCCTCGACGGTGTCGAGGCGGAAACCTCCCTCCGTGTTGGTATGGCCCACGTTGCGCTCGTCTCGGTATACGGTGTGGGGCAGGGCGCCCGTGAACAACAAGGCTCCCGGCGCAGGCTTGCCGCCGGGAGTCACCACTTCGCCCTCGATGACCGCGCCGCGTTTGAGTTCGATCACGACGCCGGTCAGGGGCTGTTCGTCAGTCGTGATGCTGATGGGGGTCTTTTTCCACGCATAGCCATCCGCCCACGTGTAGAGGAAGGTGTCTCGCACAGGAACACGTGTGAGATTGAACCGGCCCTTATCGTCGCGAAACCGCTGCGCAAGCTGCTGCATCTGGTCGCTCAGGCGGGAAAGCTCCATGTCGCCCCGTTCGTACATGTTGAAGCTCGTTACGGGCTGTTTCGTGTCGGCGTCGATGACCTTCCCCTGCACCTCCGTAAGGCCGAGCAGGGTTACGGAGAGGTTGCGCGTGCCCGTCGCAATGCCAAGAACGGTCGCTACGCTATGATCACGGTGCCCGAATAGAATGTCGAACTTTCGTTGTGGCAGCCCCGTAAGCTCGAACGTGCCGTTCGCTGAAGTACGTGCTACCGTGTTCAATTGCTGAATGCGGACAGTCGCCCCCTCGATGGGCTTTCCTGTTTTGTCCACCACCCGTCCCGCAATCACGCCGGTATCGGCAGGATCTGCCTTCGGCCGGAATACGAGCCTAAGACCGTCCAGCGTACCGCCTGCGGGAACAACAATGTCTTCGTACTTAGTACCGTCGTTGATGTTCATCTCTCTGGGGGTAACGCGGACACTGGTCGGTCCAGGCAGGAGCCCCGCCACCGAGAATGCGCCGTCTTCGTTAGTGCGCACCCTGTTCCATCCCAACCGCGGCGCATCGTGGTGCGAAACATAGATCTCCGCTTTCGCGAGGGGCCGCCCGGCTTCATCGGTCGCCGCGCCTTTGATCGCCCCGGCCGGACCCAGTTGAATGGTCAGCGGTGCGTTGCCCTCCAGGCTGATGGTCAGAGGACCGACGGGGGCGCTGATCTGGCCGTGCTTGCGGGCAATGAGTTCGAGCCCTGTCGTGGGCGGCAATCCCGGCAGCAAGAACCGGCCCGCTTTGTCACACGCCACGTGATTATGGTAACTCTGGCCGATGACGCAGTTGACCTTGGCGCGCGGAACCGGGTTTCCGTCCGCGTCGACCACCTTGCCAGTGAGCCGGATGCCGTGGGACAGCGCGAAATCGACGCCGGACATCGTTTCGCCCGCAACCACGTGGATCTCCTTGGCGTTGATGTTATTGAATGGCTGTGGATACCCGTCGGGCGGCGCCCAGCACACGTTGTAACTGCCCGAGGGCAGGCCCGTAAGAAGGTAGCTGCCGTCGG
>JAAYAQ010000088.1 GCA_012719295.1 Candidatus Hydrogenedentota bacterium
CGGCGGGTCCGAGTACGCGTACCAGGACCGCATCGTCATTCAGACGGCGGAGGTGATCCAGCGGCGGGACCCGCTGGAGTTCATCAATACGTTCCTGATGAAAGCGATGAACGAGCTGGGCGACGGATTCGCCCGCGGCGCGGTCTCGTTGCCGCACCTGCTCAAGTCCGCCGACGTGATGAAACAGGTGATGGGGTTTCTCGAAGCCTACATGAAGCGGTCGGCGGGCATCGACGTGCATGAACAGGTCGCGTACAAAGGCACGATCGTACTGGGGACCGTTCACCAGGACGTGCATTCGATCGGAAAAGACCTCGCGAAGACGCTGTTCGAGAATTACGGGTACCGGGTGGTTGATCTGGGCGTGATGACGCCGCTCCAGGCCTATATCGACGCGGCCCGGGAACACCAGGCCGCGGCGATCGGCATGTCCGCGCTGCTGGTGCAGACCTCGAACCACATGATCACGGTATCGCGCATGATGGCCGAACAGGGCCTCGCCGGGCTGCCCATCCTCCTGGGCGGCGCGCCCGTGAACTGGCGGCACGCGGCCTACGTGGCCATGGCCGGCCAGGAAGACCCCGCGAAGATCCGTCCCAACGTGTTTTACTGCCCCACGGCGATGGACGGGGTGAACGTGATGAACCGGTGGGTCGGCGGGCAGGACCGGGCCCCCATCCTGGAAGCGAACCGCGACAAGCTGCTGGCCAACCTGGAACGCGCGGAAAAGAAGCGCGATGAGGACGCGCGGCTCATGCGGGAGCTTGCACCGCGGGTAATCCGTTTCGACGAACACCGTGTGCCCGACTCGCCGTGGTTCCGGTGCGAGACGCTCCGGTATTCGCTGCGGCAGCTCGCGCCCTATCTGGATACGAAGACCCTGTTCGGGCTGAACTGGAAATTCGGCGGCACGGCAAGCCGGGAAAAACGCGGGGAGACCGCCAAAAAGCTGATGGCCCTGTTCGAGGAGTGGATCGACCGGGCGGACAAGGGACAGTGGGTCCAGCCCCAGGGCGTGTACGGGATCTACCCCTGCCAGTCGGCCGGGGACGAGGTGCTCGTGTACGACCCGGACGATTTCGGGGTGGTGTTGTGCCGGTTCGGGTTCACCCGGGTGCTCGGAGCGATGCGCTCGGATACCGTATGCGCGGCCCAGTACTTCTATCCGCGCGAGTCGGGGAGGATGGACGCGATCGGCGTGCAACTCACGACAAGCGGCCCTCAGGTGGAGGCCCAGATCGCCCGATTCCGGGCCGAAGGCAACTCGGAAGCGGTGCTGTATTTGCAGGGGCTGTCGGACCGCGTCGCGGAAGATATGGCGGACCGGGTGCACGCGGTGTTGCGCGAACGGGCCGGCGCGGCGGCCGGCCAGGGCATCCGCTGGTCGCCCGGTTACCCTGCGATGGCCGAAACGAGGTATAATAGGGTCATACTGGATTTGCTGAACGCGACGGCTCGGGTGGGCGTACGGATCACCGAGGCGGGCGAGTTTGCGCCTACGGGCAGCACGGCCGCGGTGGTGTGTTTCCATCCCGACGCGCGATATACCTGATATCAGGCGGGAAAACGAGATGTAGACTTGGCCAGAGCCCCGGTCCTGAGTGATATGCAGGTCATTGAAGACCGGACGGGCTTTGTTAACTGAATCTGACACCCATTTCCACACGCCGGCCGCATACCGGTTCCGGAAACCCCTGCAAGAATCTGGAGAATAGTCGTGTTTGTATCGGACCCTGAACAGGAAGACCCCTACGACGAGTTTGACGACTTTGACGACGCCGATTCCGCGGAAGACCCCGGCGGGATGGCGGTTTTGTACGTGTGTGCCGGCGGCGGCTGCCAGAACAAGAACTCCAAGAAGATCCGGGTCCGGTTGAAGGAACTGGTGAAGGAGCGGGGTCTGGAGGACCGGCTCCGCGTCAAGAAGACGGAATGCCTCGGGATGTGCGGGCGCGGCCCCATCGTCAAATTGACGCTCGGCAACCTGATCTTCATGCGCGTAAAGCCGAAAAAGGCGGAAGCGATCCTCGACGCGGCCGAAAAAGCGCTGTGCACCAAACTGGCCTCAGGCGAATGAGGGCGTGACAGGGCGGCCGCCCCGGGACACGCCTAACCGCGGACGGCGACGAACTCGGTCTCGATGGCGTCTTTGGTCACGTGGAACAGGCGGTAGCCCTTTTCCGGGGTTTCATCAAAATTGTCCCTTGTGGTGGAGCAGCATGCGGTGGTGGTGAACAGGACGCCGTTGTGCTCCTCGACCTGGTTGCCGTGGTAGTGCCCGGCGGCCACGAGCTTGAGGCGGTGTTCCGCGAACAGGCCGAGCACGTCGTCGGCATTGATAACGCGGTAGGCCTTCGTGCCGGGATTGAACGGGTGATGGGCGAACAGCGCGAGAGGCCGGTCCCGGTTGACCTTTTTCAGCGTCTGCGCGAGCCAGTCCAGCTCGGTTTGCGGAATGGTCACGTCGCTCTTGGTCTCCTCGCACGTGTTCAATCCGATGAACAGCCAGCCTTCCTCGCCCTCGTCCCAGTGCGCGGGGCCGTAGACGCTGGTGTAGTTGCCGAAAATGTCTTTGGACTTCATATCGACGTCGTGGTTTCCCGGGACCGCGAAACAGGGCCTTTCGAGGCGGTCGAGCGCCACTTTGGCGAGTTTGAGTTCCTCGTAGCGGCCGTCGGTGGCGATATCGCCCAGGACGACCGAGAACTGAATCCGGTCGTCGGCATTGATGGAACGCACGGCCTGATTGACGATCCCCGCGCTTTTCGTGTCGAGGACATGGAGGTCGTTGATCGTGGCGAAGGTGAACTCGTCTCCCCCGAAACTGGGGGTGAAGCGGGCCAGGTTGAGATCCGGAACGGCGTTCTTGACCTTGGCGCACGAGGCCAGCCCGAACGCGCTGGCGAGACCCAGAAACTGTCGTCGCGTGAATTTCATGTACCGTGTCCCCCGACATGGGTAATTCAACCCGGTTTTTGGATATTGTTGCCGAAACAATTTCCCGACCGCCCTGTTGTTCAGTATTGTTTCCTCTGGAATACCGCAAAGTCAACCGGGGCGCAGTTTTGACAGGTTTGGCAAGATTTACCGGATGAGGCTGCGGCATGGCCGTCTTGGCCAGGTTCCGTCCCGGGCGCACGGGTTTTACATTTCCGCGGTTCCGTGCGACAATCCCGTGTCCGCCCCGCCGGAAGGGCTTGCGGCGCCGGACGGCCGCCGTGAGACGCGGGTCCCGGGCAGCGCAGCAGGCAAGGAAGTGAACGAGTGACCGATTACGCGACATCACAACGTACAATGTTCCCCGCGCGCCGGGACAGTTGGCGCATGTTCGACCGCATTGTGCGGCGCTACGACCTGCTCAACCGGGTGCTGTCGCTTCGGCTGGACCTGTCGTGGCGCCGGCAGCTGGCGCGGCTCTTGCCGGCCGGGCCCGGTTTGCGCGTGCTCGATCTGGCCACGGGCACGGGAGACATGCTGTTCGCGATTCTGGACGAGCATCCGGACGCCGGCCGCTTGATGGGCATGGACATGTCGGCCAAGATGCTCTCCCGCGGCAGAGAGAAGCTCCGCGAACGGCAGATGCTCGACACGACGCCGCTGGTCCGCTCGGACGCCACGTCGATCGCCGCGGCGGACGGCGCGTTTGACGCCGTCACGATGGCGTTTGGCATTCGGAACGTGGAGCACGTGCTTACGGCGTTGCGGGAAGCGCGGCGGGTGCTGCGCACCGGGGGCCGTCTGCTCATCCTCGAGTTTTCCATTCCGCGGGGGCCGTTCTGCTGGGTGTATCTGTTTTATCTGCGGCATGTGATGACGCGCATCGGAGGGTACGTTTCGGGCGATGTGGCGGCGTACGAATACCTGAACCGGAGCATTGAGCATTTCCCCTGCGGCGAGGCGTTTTGCCAGCTCCTGCGCGAGGCGGGGTTCCGGAACGTTCGGGCCCGTCCCCAGACGCTGGGAATTGCCACCATCTACAGCGGGGAACGGTAGGCGGTCATGACGGCGCAGCCGCCGCACGCGCAGGCCCTGGATCCGGACAGCGCCCGGGACATGCTGGCGTCTCTGGTGCACCGGGCGGTGCGGACCGCGTGCACGGCGCCCTCGGCATTTCCGCAGGCGTTGCGGGTCGAGGTGCCCGTGGCGTATACGGAGGCGCTCGCGTGGCTCCGTGCCCAGCGGGCGGATCGCAGCGTGTACTGGGCCGGCCGTGAACGCCGCGAACAAATCGCGGGCGTAGGCGCCGCCGATGTGATTGCCGGGCCGGGCGGAAGCCTGGAGACTGCGTTTTCGGACCTGCAGCGCGTCCTGGCGCCGGCGCATCCCAATCTGCGGTACTACGGGGGGATGGCGTTTGACCCGTCGCGCACTCCGTCGGCCGATTGGAAGCCGTTCGGGGCGTACCGCTTCGTCCTGCCGCGGTTTCAGCTCGAGAACCACGGCGCGCACTCGTATCTGGTGTGCAATGTGCTCCTGCGGACGGTCACGGACTGCGCGCGGGAACCCGAACACGTGCTGGATGGACTCGACGCGCTGGTGTTTCCCCGCGAGTCCGCCGCGGTCACCCTGCCGGTTCCGGGGCAACGCGTGGACCTGCCCGATGCGCCGGGCTGGGCGGCGTCGGTCGGGCGCGTGCTGGAGGCCATCCGGCGGGGCGCTCTCGACAAGGTGGTTCTCTCGCGCCGGTCGGTGTTTTCGTTTGACGAACCGCTGGACCCGCTCGCGCTGCTCACGCGGATTGTGGCGCGGACGACGGCCTCGTACGCCTTCTGTTTTCAGCCCGGGGCCGGCGCGGCGTTTCTCGGCGCGACGCCCGAACGGCTCTACAGCCGGCACGGCGGGCACGTGGAAAGCGAAGCGGTAGCCAGCACCCGTCCGCGCGGGGCCACGGACGCCGAGGATGCGGCCCTGGCCCGCGACCTGCTGGCCAGCGACAAGGACCGCCGCGAACACGCGTTCGTGGTGCGTGCGATTGAGGCGGCGCTCAACCGGCTCTGCCGGAGCGTGTATGCCGGGCCGGACATCGCGGTGCTGAAACTCCCGCACTGCCAGCACCTGCTCTGTCCGCTGGAAGGCATCCTGAACGACGGCGTGTCGGATGCGGCGCTGATGCAGGCATTGCATCCCAGCCCCGCGGTGGGAGGCGTTCCCACAAACAAGGCGATCGCGTACCTTCGCGAGCACGAACCGTTCGACCGGGGCTGGTATGCCGGGCCGGTGGGATGGGTTGGACCGGAATCGGGCGAATTCGCGGTGGCGATTCGCTCGGGACTGGTGCGCGGCAACACGCTGTCGTTATACTCGGGGGCGGGCATCGTCGACGGCTCCACGCCGGACGGCGAATGGAGCGAGATCGAGACCAAACTGAGCAACGCGCTGAGCGCGCTCACCGGAAACGATGACTGATACTGTCGCGACGCTGAATCATCTCTGGGCCGGGCTGCTGGTCGAGGAACTGGTGCGCAACGGCGTCGACGCCTTCTGCATCTCCCCCGGTTCCCGGTGCACGCCGCTTACGCTGGCCGCCGCGCGGAATACGGGCGCGCGGTGCGTGGTGCATTTTGACGAGCGCGGGGCGGGGTATTTCGCGCTGGGGTATGCGCGGGCCGCCGGGAAACCGGCGGCGCTGGTCTGCACGTCGGGAACGGCCGCCGCCAACTACTACCCGGCCATCGTGGAAGCGTCCCGGTCGCGCTGTCCCCTGATTGTGCTGACCGCGGACCGGCCGCCCGAATTGCGGGACACGGGGGCCAACCAGACTATCCTGCAGGCCGGGATGTTTGGCCCGTATACCCGCTGGCGCTTCGATCTGCCGTGCCCCGCCCCGGACATCTCGAGGGCGTTCGTGCTGACCACCGTCGATCAGGCCGTCTACCGCGCCACCGGGCCGGAGCCGGGGCCCGTACACCTCAACTGCCCCTATCGCGAGCCGTTCGTTCCCGATCAACCGGCCGGGGAGCGGGATGCCTGCGCCGCCTCGCCGTGGCGGGGGACCCGCGGACCCTATACGGCCCACGCGCCCGTCCGCCAGAGCATCGAGCCGAGGACCGCGACGCGTTTGCGCGAGCTGATGGCGGAAGCCCGCAGGCCGGTCGTCGCGGTTGGGCAACTGAATCGCTCGGCAGACCGGGCCGCGGCCGCGGCGCTGGTGTCCCGGCTGCGGTGCCCGGTGTTTCCGGACGTGGCCTCCGGGCTGCGTCTGGGGTGTCCGGGCGATTGCGTAATCAGCCATTTTGACCTGCTTCTGTCATCGCCGGAAACCGCGCGGGCGCTCCAGCCCGATCTGCTGATCCACGTCGGCGGCGCGATGGTCTCGAAGAGCTTCCAGCGCTGGCTGGAACGGTGCCCCCCCGCGCACTGCGTGCGGATAACCGACCATCCTGAACGCGATGATCCGGCTCATGCCGTGTCATGGCGCATCCAGGCGGACATCCCGGAGGCGTGCGAGGCCATCGCAGCCTGCGGCATCGCGGGCAAGGGCCCGGACGAGGGCCCCGGCGCCTGGCTCGAACGCATTCGCGCGTATCAGGACCGGGCCGCGCGCGTCCTCGACGGCTTTTTTTCGTCCCGTCAGGAGTTGA
>JAAYAQ010000496.1 GCA_012719295.1 Candidatus Hydrogenedentota bacterium
CGAGCCTGCCTCTACCGTGACCCGTGCCCATCCCGTCTCCCCTGCGGAAGCAGGGGTCCAGTGTGTATTTACACAGTCCTCCTCGTGAGGGCTCTGGATTCCTGCGTGCGCAGGAAAGACGTTAAAAAACCCGTTTCCTCATGCGCACGCAGGCCTGCTGGATTCCTGTGTGACCCCTGCCTCCGTCTCGGGTCTCGGGTCTCGGGCAGGTTACCTCGCCTTCGGCGTTGCGGAAGCCCCGAATAGCGGCGCTGGGCCTAGCTGCAGCGCAACAGGCGGCCCTCATAGGGCGGGATCTCCAGGGCGTCCGGCGGAGCATCCGCCAGCACCTCCGCGGTATGGGGGTTCCACCATTCGCGGGCGTTGCGGGCGTCGCGAACGGTGACGGCGCACCGGAGGGTTTCGGGGGCCTCATTGACGAACAGGTACATGTCGGCGTCGCCGTCGCGGAGGTGCAGGCAGCGCAGCCCCGGTTGCTGCGGGTCAACGGCGACATCCGGCGCGGCGAGTTCCGCGAGCCGGGCGACGAGCGAGTCCGGGTCGGGCGCGAGCACGCCGATTCCGGGCACCGCTTCGGTACAGGCGACGACGCGCCCGGCTTCGATCATGGGCCGGAGTTTGGCGAGAACGGCCTCGTCGGTGTAGCCGGGACCGTCGACCACGATGGCCTTGTACGCCATGTCGCGGACACGCACCGCCGCGGCATCGACGCTCGAGGCATCGAGGAGGGTGTCGCGATCGAGATAGCAGAAGTCGCGCTGATGCTCAAACAGGGTGCGTGCCGCCCGCCACGGGAGCTGGGTGGGCGCTCCGAGGATGGCGGTATCGCAGATGTGCGCGCTCTGGGCAATGAGCCAGCACATGCGGCGGCAATAATCGGCGTAGGGCCGGTAGCGGTCCCACCAGGTGTTGTTGGGGCCGACGTCCGGGGGCCGTTCATCCCGCCGCTTGTCGCGGACGGAGTAATAGAAAGCGTGGGGCATCAGGAGATTGACGCCGCGCACCAGGAGCCAGTTGGTGATCCATTGGCTTTCCTCGAAGGTGAATTCCCATCCGTATGCGCCGAAACATTCGTTGGCGTTGCGCGGCCGGCCGTAGTGGCGCTGGGCGGAGGCGCTGCATTTCGCCATGGTGGATTGCGGCCCCTCGATGGACTTGTCCTGAAACGGTTCGATATAGCGCCACACGATGTCCTGGCCGGGGATGTGAAAGTACTTGAGCAGGGCGATGTCGCCGGGATGGGCCGGGTGGCCGGTGAGCGCGACGCCATGCGTTTCGCACCAGCGGCTGTACGGGGCGTAGTAGGTCTGTTCGAGCCGTGCGTTGACGGCGCGCTCGAAGTCGCCGCGGTACCGGGCGGCATCCGGGTAGCCGTCGTTCCACAGGGCTTCGAGATGTGGCCGGAAGTCGTAGCCGAGGTCACGGTTCAGCACCGTCTCGAGACCCCAGGTCCAGGGGCGGGCGTCGCGAATCGCGCCGCGGCCGAGAACCGACGGTTCATCGGTGAAGATGGCTTTGACCGTCTTGCCGAAATGTTCTTTGAGGCGTTCGTAATGGGGGTCGAGGGCCAGCCGGAAGAAACAGGCGGTCGATTCCGGGTTGAGCAGGTCGCCCGAGGGAGGCGCGCCGGGCTCGCCGTCGTCCTGTCCGTAATGCACGCCGCGGATGCGGCCGTTGGAGCGGCGGTTAATGTAGAGCAGGTCGCCGGAGGCGGCCACGAGTTCTTCATCGTCAACGGGGGGCTGGTCTTTCGATCGGCGCTCGAGGCAGCGGGTGGCGAAGCGGGGGTTTTCGGCCACGACCTTGCCCGCACATGAGCCGGAGGGATACATGCCCTCGTCGTAGAGGACGACCACCATCTGCTTTTCGGCCGCGTAGTCGACGGCGACTTTGACGAAATGGAGCCACGCTTCCGAAGCGAATCCGATGGACTCCGGCAGACCGATCCGGGCGTGCGGGATGAACCCGTAGACGCCGTGGGCCTCGAAATCGTCGATCTGCCGCCGGATCTCGTCCTCGGTCAATGCGTCGTTCCAGAACCAGAAGGGAACGAGCGTATACTCGCGCGGGGCGTTGATGAATTGCTGAAGGGTCGCCATGGCTGCTCCTCTATGCGGCTGTCGCGGCTTCACGATATACTATCGGGCACGCGGATGCACGCGGGGGTTCTCGAGGGAGGGGGAGCACGATGAGGCGAAGGCCGGATGGAACACGGCGGCGGGGATGCGGGTTCCGGGTGGCCAGGTTCGGGGTCGCGTTCCTGGCCGTGGCGCTTCTTGCCGCGTGGCTGTACTGGTTTCTGCCGCTCTGCGGCATGCCGTTTAACGCCGGCCGGCACGGACCGCCTCCCGTCACGCCCACATGGGCGCTGGAATGCTGGCTGTGGGAGGACGATGTCAACACCGCGGACGCGGTTCTCGAACTCCTTGCGGGGTATGAGCAACACGACATCCCGGTGCGGACCATCCTGATCGACAGTCCGTGGAGCACCCGCTACAACGATTTTCAGGTGGACGAGGCGCGGTATCCCGACCCGGCGGCGTTCTTCACGGGCCTGGAGGAGCGCGGCTACCGGGTGGTGCTCTGGATGACGTGCATGGTCAACAGCGAAAGTGACGACACGGCCATCCGCGACGCGTCCGACTGGTACGCGGAGGCCCGTGACCAGGGGTATCTGGCGGCGGGCGATTTCCAGTCGGAGTGGTGGAAGGGCAAGGGAGGCTTTATCGATTACACCCGGCCCGAGGCCGTCGCATGGTGGCGCGGACTGCAGCGCCCCGTGCTGGAATGGGGCGTGGACGGATGGAAACTCGACGGCACGGCCACGTATTTCTTCTCGCGTCCGTTCGGCGTGCCGTTTCCGTATCAGAAGACGCATGCGGGCTGGATGACCACGCGCGGGTATATGGACCGCTACTACCGCAACGAGTACCGCAACGCCCAGACGGAGGAACTGAATCCGGAGTTCATCACGCTGTCGCGGGCGGTAGACGGGTATTTCCATCCCGAAGGGTTTGCGCCGCTGGATGCGGCGCCGGTCACCTGGGTAGGGGACCAGGATCACGCGTGGCGTTTGGAAGAGGAAGGTATCGAAGAAGCGCTGCGGGACATTCTGCGCAGCGCCCGGCTCGGGTATAACGTCATTGGTTCGGACGTGGGCGGGTTTGGCGGCAGGACCATCCCGCCCCGGCTGTACATTCGGTGGGCGCAGTTGTCGGCGTTCTGCGGGCTGTTTCTGAACGGGGGCCACGGGGAGCGCGCGCTGTGGAAACGAAGTCCCGAGGAACTGGAGATCATCCGGCAATATGCCTGGCTGCACACCGAGCTGGTGCCGTTCATGCATTCGTGCGACTTGAAGCGGGTCTCCACGCTGCGCACGCGGCCGGCCGGGCGCACCCACGGCGTGCTGATGCGGCCGGTCAGGGGTAAATACCAGTATCTGTTCGGGGATACGTTTCTCGTGGCGCCGATCTATGAGGATTCACCGTCGCGCACCGTGGAACTTCCCGAAGGGCGATGGCGGTACCTTTTTGACGACACGGACGTAAGAGAAGGCCCCCTGACATTTGTCAGCGAGTATCCGCTCGATGAGTTTCCGGTGTTCATCGAAGACGGTGCGATTTTCCCCCTCGACGTGAAACGCCCCTACACGGGTTTCGGGGATCGCGATTCGGAGGGGTTGCTGACGTGGTGCATCTGGCCGCACGGCGAAAGCAGCCACTTCTTCATGCACGATGAAACGCGGCACAGCCGGGTGACCTGCACCGTGCGGGGGGACGGGACGGACATCGTCCTCGAGGGAGAGGCACATCCGCACATACTGCGTGTGTACTGCGAAGCCAGGCCTTCGGAGGTCCGGCTGAACGACCAGGCGCTCTCGGAGGGCGGCGTCTGGCGCTACGACGCCGCGGACCGCCGGCTCTGGATCAGGAACGCGACGCCCGCCGCCCTGTGTGAATACCGTATCGAACGCTGAGAAGGGCGCAAAACCCTATTGAATGAACCGGAACGTCAGGGGATAGCGGTACGACTCGCCTTCGTTGGCCTTCATGGAGGCGATCAGCACAAAGATCAGGTCAACGACGACCACCGCCAGCAGAATCAGCCACGCGATGAAAACCAGGGTCAGGACGTAGCCGACCACCATGCCGATGAACATGGTGAGCTGGAAGTTGACGGCTTCCTTGCCCTCCTCATCGACAAACGGGTAGGTCTCGCGTTTCAGCATCCAGACGATGAACGGTCCCAGCACGTTGGCGAACGGGATGCAGGTCAGGATGGCCGCGCCGCTGAGGTGGCAGGCCATGCCCCACATGCGCTCGTCCTTGCCGCGGCCAGAGAGGGGCGGTCCGGCTTCCTCGGGCTCTTCGTCCAGGGGCGCATACGCCGTGGTCTCGTCGAGCGGCTCTTCGGGGAGATCCGGTCCGGTTTCCATGTCGTCTGACATCTGCTGTCCTCCGTCACGGTGCAGCTGTATTCGTGTTGCATGTACAGTCTGCCCGGATGCGGCCGGTGTGTCAAGTCAGCCCGCTGCCGGAAGGCGCGTTGGGCGCCTCCGCGCGGCCTAAAACTCGTCGGTCTGATAAGGCAGCGTTTCCCACAGCAAGAGCGTGGCAGGCTGCGGGTCACGGCGCACGGTCAGTTCGTCATCGCGCCGCAGGTTGAAGTATTCCGGGGAACTGTCGAAGGCCAGCACCGCCGGCCCGCGCGTGATGAGCACCCGGAACACCGTGGTTTCGGGCGCGATCACGTGGGACGTGTAGTGGGTGGTGGATTTCAGCGCCAGGCCGATGCCCTGATAGAAGACGCCCCGCGTGATCTGGTTGAAATAGGCGGTGCTTCCGAACGGCGTGCTGATGACGAATCCATCGCCGATAATCTCGGCGCCGTCATCGTAGGGCTTGTCGTCGAGCCAGAACTTGAACCGTACCGCCGAGTTGATGCGTCCCATGTGGACGTTGACCTCGTTCATGGCGGAGAGATAGCACAGGGGCTCGTCGTCGCCGTGGCGCACCGCGCATTCGAGCTTCATGTATTCGGTTCGGACCAGCGAACCTTCGGCGAGCCGCTGGATCACTGCCTGCGGCGCATGCGGGATGCACCAATGGCCGCGCCGGCTGTTGCGGATGGGCACCTTGGGGACGCCGGGCCAACGCAGTTCGGCGGCCAGCAGCGTGCCGTCGCCGCCGTAGCAGACGACCGTGTCGGGATGGTCGTCGACTACCTCAAATTTGGAGTGTTTTTCCAGCTCGGGCCGGAGCCTGCTGGCCTCCGCGCCGAACAACAGGGTTCTCATGGCGCCTCCCGCCAGTTGCCGCACGCATGGTGAATACAGGTGGCGCCTATGGTAGCACTTGGGCGGGGCGTCGCGCCACGGGGCGAATTCGCCGTCGCTGAAAAGAAAGAGGGAGCGCCCCTCGGGACGCTCCCTCGCACTGTCGCTATCGGAGTCCGGTTTACAGGAGACCGAAGATCAGGACCAGCAGGAGAATCAAGCCGCCCAGACCCGCCAGCAGCCCAAGGATGCTGCCGAAGAACGTGGCCGCTTCATAACTCTCTGCGGAGACCCAGGCATTGGCGGCATCGCCGGTGTCGTCAAGGACGACCGCGACCACCTTTTCGGTTTTCGGATTGTAGACCGCAATGTGAGCGGCGATGTCGGCTTCGGTCGCCATCTGGGCGTCGCCGCCGAATTCGCCGTCGGTGCTTACAAACTGAATGGCGCCCCTGCCGGTGGTGGCGTCATTGCCACTGACCAGCAGCGTGCACTGCGAGCTGACGGCCGTCGGACCGAAGTCGTTGAACGTACCGATAAGCGCGCCGTCTTCCCACGCGAGGGGCTTGGCTACTTCGGGATCCAGCAGGTCCGCAACCGCAAAGCTGCGAATCTGGCCGGTCGCGGCGTTGGTCGTGTAGACTTCGTCGCCGGCAACCACGATACCGCCCGGGATGCCGGTTTCGCCCATGTCGACCACCGCCGTGTAGAGCGCGGCCGTATTGGCCGTGTCAACGATACCCAGCTCGGATACGGTCACATACTGTTTCCCGTAC
>JAAYAQ010000089.1 GCA_012719295.1 Candidatus Hydrogenedentota bacterium
ACCAGTCCGCCGGTACCGATGTCCTGGCACACAACCTCATAGCCCTCATCCCGAAACCAGACCGGCCAGTTTCTCCGTCCGCGCAGATTGTCCGTCACGACCAGCAAGCTCATGGGGCTGACCTCCCCGGACCCGCGCCGCCACGCTGCCCATGGCGCATCCGCTTCTGGCAACACGACCGTCAGATCGGTACTTCGACTCGGATTCTCCCGCAGCACACCCGTGACTATCCCACAGGGCGGGGAATCGCACAATAGGTGAATTCATCCCTGCGCGCATAGGGGATTCCCCTATAGGCCGCGCACCGGGAGCCGTTGAGCACACGGCAGCCCCGAAGCGGCGATCTAGACGCCGCGTGAAACCCCAAGAGATTGGCCACAGAGACCACCGAGTCCACTGCGTCCACCGCCCTCTGACTCAGTTCTCCACGGGTTCCAAAACCATGCCGGCAGGGTTCTCGATGGTTACGGCATAGCCGTCCGGGATTTCGAGCCGGTAACGTAAGGTATTCCCCGACTTGTCCCAGCGCAGGCGGATCATGCCGTCGAGCACCGGGAACGCTCCCTCGCACCGGTCCAGCCCGACATCATTGAAACGCAGCGTGATGGTCTTCTGGATAGGATTGAACCGGTACACGCCCAACACATCCCGGTACAGGGTGAAACAGATATGCGAGGCGAAGCCGTGGTTGCAGCTGGCCTGGTCATGCACGTTTTCCCACAGCGTGCCCGTGCGCTCGGCCATGTACATCAGGTAGCCTACCGACTCGTCCGTGATCTGCATTCCCAGACCGTGCCGCGACAGCAATTCAAACCGCAACATATTGCCGATAAACGAGTTCGCCGGATGCACCTCGGGATACGCCTTTGTCTCGCTCCGATCCGGCCCGAATTCCCGGTGCAGCTTCTCCCACAGCGCACCGTGGGTTTCCGGCGTCGCCACATCAAAGAAGAACGCGAAATACTGGCACACTTCCGTCCGGTTCCGCGTCACCTTGCGCTGGCCCTCCTCGTAGACCGCGTTGTCAACGAAGAACTCGCCGTCAAAGGACTGTTCCCGGATCACCTCGCGGATCCGCTCTGCTTTGTCGAGCAGGTCCGGCATGCCGTACAGGCGTCCGGCCGCCGCAAGCGTGCCCGCATAGAGCATGTTGGTCGGGTAATTGACGTCCTGCACGAAGTTGTTGGCCGCGGACCACTCCACAAACACCCACCGCTCGAGTTTCTCCAGCAGGCCGTCGTCATTTTCGAATTTCCGGAAATAATCAAACAGCGCGAGCACCTTGGGTTTCAGCGCGTCCACCATGGCCCGGTCGTTGCTGCGCGCCGCGTATTCTTCCAGCTCCACGACAAACCACATGGCCCAGTTCGGAATGAAATTGCCGTTATAGTGGTCCGAGGGGTAGCACATCGGCAACATGCCTTCCGGGAGATGCGCAAAACGCTCCGGCAGCAGGAAGTTCTCGTAGAAGTTGCGTTCGAGACGCGTGTCGCCACTCAAAACCAGCGCCGTCCGCGCCGTGAAAAAGCTGTCGCACAACCATCCCGCGCGTTCGCGCGACGGACAATCCATGAACACGTCCGTGCCGTTCTGCACAAACGTCTCGCGTCCGGCCTCGAACAGCGTCGCCAGACGCGGGTCGCTCGACGCAAAGGTGGCCTCGTACGCGTCGGGATACACATACTCGCGCAGGTAGGCATGTTCGATGGTGCACGCCCCGCCCACGGCCATCACCTTCACGTAGCGCATCGTGTACGGCTCGAACGACTCGACCTGGTACGTGCCCGGCGCCAGGTAATACGGTACGAACTGCGCGCAGCCCATGCGCGCCCAGTGCACATCGTTCCGGGTCAGGATCTCGTCAAACGCCAGGTACACCGTGACCGGCGACGAGCACGTGATCGTGGCCCCCAGGAAGCCGCTCAGGTTCGTGCCGAGATCCAGGATGCGGAACGTGTTCTCCGGCAGCTCCACCGGGCTCCCGGAATCAAGCGGGGTGTCGACAGTCTCGGCGTTCACGGTGGCGAGTTTCTGGATCTCCTGCGAAGGATGCACTTCGAGCACGCCGGTCGGGTAGCCCTTGTATTCAGGATCAATCCGGCCCGCATGGCCCGGCCAGGGCTTCTCAGGCTCCTGCCCCGGAACCAGCTCCCCCTGCGCCGTTACGCGCAGCGCGGGGCGCACCTTGAACGCCGGGCAGGGGATATGCCGCGCGATCAGCGCTTTCTCCGCTGTGACACCCAGGCTGCACGGTGTGAGGGCCGCGCCCGGATCGGTGCGCCACGCGTAACTCGCCGGCGCGAGGCGGTACGCTTCAATAAACGGCCGCTGGTAGCTGAAGCGTTCCACCTTTTGAATGCGTTGCTCGAGGATGGCGGCTTCAAAGGGCGAGCCGGTGCCCGTCGCCGCGATAACGGCGTCGCCGTTCACGATCTCCGCCTGGAGAAACGCCGGCTGATCGATGATGTAATAGCTGTTGACGTTGTAGCCCGCGGCTTCAATGGCCACGACGTTCGTGCCCGGGCGAAGAAGCGCCGCGGCGTCGTATTCGTCGATGCGGAAGAACCCGTGCGCCGCGCGCGCCGGACCGTGGCACAGGAACTGGCCGTTAACAAATACCCGGTAATTGGATGCGCCGGTGAGGCGGACGGTGACCGGTCCGTCTCCCGGATGCTCAAACACCGCGCGAAAACCCACGAAGAGGTTCATCTCGGTCTCGCGGCCCTCGGGCCAGACCGGTCTGGCCGCGGCAAATCCCGGCTGCCCGGCCGCGTTGAGGATCAGACATAACGAACAAAGCGCTGCACTCATTGGTCATTCTCCATGGTTTTCGCCGGCCCCCGCGCCACAACATGGCCCGGAGCTTCTCAGGGCATGAGGGACATTCGCCGCGGCCTCCCGCACCCTCCGAAACCGCAGGGCGGCAGATGCCGTGTCTCCACGCGTCAACACGACCGGAAGAAAAAGCCATCACACCGTCGAAGCGTTCCCCGAAGCCCTTGCAATGACTATACCGCCTTCGCCCGGCGGAGGCAATCTCGCGTTGGTTGCGATCCGGCCGCCCTTTCTGAAATCATACATCCGCGCAGACAGGCACGGTTGCGCGGTGAAGTACCTTGAACCTCGGGAAGCGAACATGCGCCGCTCTTCTCATCAGCAAATGACAGGGAAATTCTCTGAAGCCAAGTGCGAGGCGTGCGCCGACCATTTTTCGTGCTCGTGGCGTCTCTTCTACGAACGCAAGCCCTGTCCCGTCATCCCCTGGCATGTGTGGATCGCCACCGGGCTCCTGGCTGCCGACGCCGTATTCAGCGTATTCCGTCTCTTTGGCGCCCAGTCCCTCCTGGAAGGCGCCATCACAACCGTCCTCAGCATAGCGTGCATCGTCGGGCTGGCCAGCCGGGCGAAATGGGCTTACGGTCTCGCGCTCCTTTTCGCCGCCGCCGGCCTGGTGCTCGGGCTGGCGGGGCATCTCAGTCCCGCCGCCATCGTCATCAACGGCATGATTGTGTTGCTGCTCGCGCCGGCCTTCCGCGTCTATTTCCCTAAACGCAGCGAACCGGCTCAGGATTTTCTCGACCGCATGCCGCCGTCGTCCGATGTCCCGCCGCCCATGGAGTAATACTCGCAGCGCCGCCGCAACGGACACTGCACGCACTCCGGGTTCCGTGCATGGCAGACCTGCCGTCCATGCCGAATCAGGTTCACATGCAGCGAAAAACACCGCCCGTTCCCGATGAACCGGGGCATATGCACGTGCGCGCGCTCCGCGCTCATGCCGGGCGCGAGCACCCCCAGGCGCGTCAAGATGCGATGCACGTGCGTGTCGATCGGAAACACGTCGCGACCCAGATCGAACAGCAGCACGCAGCGGACCGTCTTGTAGCCCACGCCGTCGAACCCCAGCAGGTAGGCTTCCGCTTCCGCATTCGTCATGTTCCGGACGCAATCCAGCGACAGCGCGCCCGTCTCCGCGATACTCGCCAGGATGCGCTGGATGCGTGCGCTCTTGATCCGCGCGAGCCCGCCGGGTTTCAACACCCGCTCGAGCTGCTTGCGCGGCGCCCGAATCACCGCATCCCACGTTGGGAAAGCCGAAACCAGGGCGTCGTACGCGCGGCCGCTGTTGGTATCGCTCGTGTTTTGCGACAGAATCGTCGCGATCAGGCCGTCCAGCGGGTCGCCCGGCGGCCAGGGTTCGGGCTCCCCGTACGCCTTGACCAGCGTCCGGTCTATCCAGGCCACCCACTGCCGCAGCCGCGCATTTTCCGTGTCAGTCATCACTGTTCTCCCTGCACAGATTAGGCCCGATCGAGACCCAAATGGCAAGATTCCCGCCCGGATTCCCCTGCTCCGCATACGATCCGGCTGATTCTGTTTTGTCCGCCGCCCGTTTCTCCGTATAATGGCCCCGGGGCCCCCCGAGAGAGTGGGGCGCTGCACCATCGCGGCGAAGCCTGGGAGGAGGACGTTTCATGTCACAGCAAGGACCCGTCGTGCAACCCCAGCAGAAAAGCGGAATGCCCGGATGGCTCATGGGATGCGGCATCGGCTGCGGACTGGTCGCGCTCGCGGCTGTTGTGGGCATTGTTGTGGTCGGCGGTCTCGGCTATTTCGTGGTCAAGAAAGGCATGGATGAGGGCAAGGACGAATTCATCGCGCAGCTGAACGCGGAATACGAGAAGCAGATCCAGAATAACGCGATCGCGGAGGAACACCGGCCCCTGTTCGATGAATTGCACGCGCTCGGCACCGACGCCGCCACTTCGTTTCCGGCCGTCCTGATGTGCCTCGTTGCGATTCAGTCGACCCTCGAAGACGGCCAGGTCAGCGAAGAAGACGTGAAACTCGCCACGGAAGTGCGCGATTTCGTCAAGAACAACCCCCAGGCCGGCTTCATCAGCATGGGCACCTTTTTGACGGAACATCCGGAGTTCCAGAAGATGTTCGACGAAGCTCAACAGGAATTCGACGTGCCTGTGGACCCCGGCACGGTCGAGGATACAATGGAACCCGGTGAAGACCTTGAGCCCCTTCCGGGGGCGCTTGGGGAAACCATGCCGGAGGAGCCGGCCGCCGCGGCGCCGTGAGGGTGTTCCCGCGACGGAGAAGGCCCGCGGCCTTTATCTCTTAGAGGAGTCAAGACATGGCAGCAGCAGTCGACAAGTTGGCAATTGACGGCGGTACGCCCGTGGCCAGTGAAGCGTTTCCCGTGGGATTCCTGGGTTCGGCGGAAATCGGCGAGCCCGAAATCGAAGCCGTCACCTCCGTCCTTCGCAGCAAAACCGTGTTCCGCTTCCTTGACCCCGGGAATTCGTGGTGCACGCGCCTCGAAACCAGGTTCAAAAACCTCACCGGCCGGGAACACGCCCTCGCCGTTGGCGGCGGCACCGCCGCACTCGTCTGCGGGTTCGCCGGCGTCGGCATCGGCGACGGCGACGAAGTCATTATCCCCGGATATACCTACATCGCCACCGCCGCCGCGATCCTGGTATGCGGGGCCGTACCCGTGATCTGCGAGGTCGACGAAACGCTCACCATGGACCCCGCGGACGTCGAAAAGAAGATCACGCCCCGCACGAAGGCCATTGTTCCCGTGCACATGCGGGGCCTGCCCTGCGACATGGACCGCCTCGTCCCCCTGGCCCGCAAACACAACCTGCTCGTCGTCGAGGATGTTGCCCAGGCCTGCGGCGGCTCGTACAAAGGACGGCCCCTCGGCTCGTTCGGCGAGGCGGGCTGTTTCAGTCTGCAGCAATACAAGGTCATTACCGCCGGCGAAGGCGGCATCGTGGTGACCGACAATGCCGAGGTCTTCCAGCGCGCGGCCTTGCGCCACGATTCCGCCATGCTCTTCTGGCAGCCCGGGGAAACCACGGTCAGGGCGTTTCCCGGCACCAACTTCCGCATGAACGAACTCGAAGGCGCCCTGGGATGCGTCCAGTTTGACCGTCTCGAGAGCATTCTCGCGCGCACCCGAAAGGTCAAACGGGGCATCGTCGACGGCCTGCAGGGCGTCGATGGAGTGCGCCTCGCCCCGGTCAATTGCCCGGACGGCGACCTCGGCATCGCCGCCATACTCCTGTGCGAAACCGGCGAACGCGCAAAACGCTTTGCCGCCGCCTTGAACGCTGAAGGCATTCCCGCCAGCAGCATCTACGACAAAACGGTCCCCGATCGGCACATCTATTGCCATTGGGAGTACGTGATGGAGATGACGTCCAGCGACGCACACGGCCGTCCCTGGACATCGCCGCTCCACGATCAGAACCGCCGGTACAGTCCCGACATGTGCCCGCAGACGCTCGACGTGCTCGGCCGTTCCATCCACATCGACATCACCCAGCGTTACGAACAGAAACATGTCGATTGGATCGTGCAGGCCGTCAGGAAAGTCGCTGCCGCGCTCGCGTAGGGCGGCGAAAACCTGCCTCGAAAACCTGCGCGCTATCGTCCAGCCATGTGCCAGACAATGCACGGGGCGCTGTTCCGGCGGCGGACGCGCCATGCGTCTTCCGACCGGCTCCGAAGGCGTCGAAGTTGAGTCGCCGGGAGGTTAG
>JAAYAQ010000497.1 GCA_012719295.1 Candidatus Hydrogenedentota bacterium
AGGTTGCCGAGCGTCTCGCCGGCTTCGACCGGCGGGCGCAGGAGGGCCGGGGTTTCTGTCAGCATCTTCAGGTCGGCCTTCGCGCTCTTGGGGACCGTGATCCAGACCTCTTCGGGGACGGTGAGTCGGGTGCCCGGCACGGTGCAGTTCTGGACCGGCACCTCGGGGTCAACCGGAGCGCCTTTCGCCAGTAGTCGTACGCGTTCGGTTTCACGGAATCCCTCTTCCAGGATCTCCGCGGCCAGATTGAATCGGCCCGAGCCCGTTCTGCACCCCATCACCACCGCCACCAGCCGGATGCCGTCGCGTTCCGCGGTTACCGACACGCACCAGCCCGCGGCGCGGGTGAATCCAGTCTTGAGCCCGTCGCACCCTTCGAGGTCCCACAGGAGGCGGTTCGTGTTGTATTTGACGGCCTCGCCCTCACGAAAGGTGAGTTCTTTCAGGCCGACCCACTCCATGATGAGCGGTTCCTGAGTGCACGTTCGCGCGAGAATGGCCATGTCATGCGCGCAGGTCTTGTCTTCTTCCTGGCCTTTGTCGGGGGGCAGGCCGTGCACGCTGTTGAATACGGAATGGGTCATGCCGAGCGCCTGGGCGCGCTTGTTCATAGCCTCCAGGTAGTTTTCCTTGGTTTTCCACAGGCCTTCGGCGATGGCCATGGCGGCGTCGTTCGCGGAAGCGACGCAGAGCGCCCCCAGCAGGTCGCCCAGCTTCCATTCCTCGCCTTCTTTCAAGTAGACCTGCGAGCCGCCCATGCTCTCCGCGTTCCGAGAAACCGGGATGGGCGTGTCCAGGGCCCATTTCTCCTCCTGGATGCCCTCACAGACCATCAACATCAGCATCAGCTTGACCATGCTCGCAGGGGGCCGGATCTCCTCGGGATTGTATTCCCGGACCGGGAGTCCGGAATCGGCGAGAACGCACACCGCGCTGCCGCATTCCGCCGCAAGCTGTTCGTCCAGACCGGCGTGGACAGCCGGCGCCAGTGCGCACGAAACCAGGACAAAGAACAGGCCAGCCTTCATGATTCCGAATATCCTCCTTTGCTGCCTCGAAGATTCGTCCGATACAGTACCGGCGCCCTCGCCGGTCGTATTCATGCTCATGGCGCGCGGTCCCGGGAATTCTCCGCGACTCCATTGGCGGCGGGAAACGCCGCATCCAATTCCGACAGGGCATCCAGAACGTCCTGAATGCTGAAGGGTTTGGTCAGGATGGCGTCTGCCTCATGCCTTGGCGGGTTGCTTTCGGGCAGCCCCGTGATCGCGCAGAGGGGGGTGCGGGTTTCGTGCACCCAATGCGCGAGGCGGGTGGATTGTTCGGGCGTCAAGCCATCCATATCGAACAGGAGCGCTCGGGCGCCCCGAATTTCGAGCTGGGCCAGGGCCTCGTCCGGATCATCGAAAAACGTAGCGGCGATCTTCCGGTTGGCCAGGGCGACGTGCATCCATTCGAGCAGGTCTTCGTCGGGGATGATCACGGCGTGGGCGATTTCTCCGTCAAGATCGCGCGGGGCCGGCGGCCGGGCTTCTGAAAGCGCCAGGACGGCCTGAGGGTCGCTGAGCATCCGGTGGACTTTCCAGAAGAACTCATGCGGTTGGAACGGCTTCTCCAGCGTCTCCACCGTACCGCTCAGATCGATGAACCCCTCTTCTTCGGGCGCGTTCTTGCCCTTCAGCAGGACCACGGGAGCGGCCTTTTCGCCAAACGCATTGTGCAAGACGGTGATGAAGGCCGTACCCGCGACGTCGGACGTGTTTTCGTCCGACAGGATCAGATCCGGCGGGTTCTCCCGGCAGGCGCGAACGGCTTCGTGCCCGCCCGCGATCCCTTCGACGCGGGCTCCCCACTGTGTCAGAAGGACGGCCAGTTTTTCCCGGAGGCTGGAATCATCCGAAACGCACACAATTCGTTTCCCGTCGAACCGGGCGTTTTCGCCGGGCGTATAACCGTCATCGAAGAAGACTTCCGGCAGCACGAGGGTGAACCGGCTGCCTTCGCCTGGAACGCTGAAGAGCTCGATATCGCCGCCATGGGCCTCGGCGATGCTCTTGGCGATGGACAGGCCGATGCCGGCGCCCTCATAGCGCCGTTCCAGCGAGTTGTCGACCTGGAAGAACTTATCGAACACGCGTTTCTGGAACTCCTGTTCGATCCCGATGCCGGTATCGGCTACGCTCAGGAGGGCCGTCCCCCCCGGCGCGCGGCTCAGGTTAACCTCGACCTTTCCGCCGGCCTCGGTGAATTTCACCGCATTGGACAGCAGGTTTGTGAGGACCTGCGCCAGCCGGGCGCGATCGCCCCAGACCAGCGGGAGGCCTCCCGGGGGCGAGAACACAAGGTTCAGCCCGCGCTGCATGGCCGTCGGGCGTATGGAACGCACACACTCTTCGGCGAGCTTCGGCAGGTCAAACAAGGAAATTCGCAGCCGGAACCCGCGGATCTGCATCCGGCTGAATTCAATCATCTCCTCGATGAGCGTGCCGAGGCGTTCGAGGTTTCTGGAAATGACCTCGAGGGCATTTCTCTGCTCGTTCTCAAGGGTGCCGATGCATTGCGAATCGAGCATCTCGACGTATCCGCGGATCGTGCTCAAGGGCGTGCGCAGCTCGTGCGTTACGTTGGTCAGAAAACTGTCCTTGGTGCGGTCGAGGATTCGCAATTCCTCGTTGGCCGATTCCAGCTGGATGGCCCGGACCTCGAGTTGGCGCTGCATCTCTTTCTGTTTGCTTACGTCGGTGACGACCAGGGAGTAGCGCGCGCCGCCCTCGCGCGAGTCCTCGACGCGGGATACGCCGAGCACCACCGGGAGCCCGCCGCGGGAAGGCGAGACCAGCGCGGTCTCCTGCTGAAGACGCCGGGGCTGTTTGGATTCCGCCACTTCGAGCAGGTTCAGCAGTTTGGCGCGTCCGGCGGGATCTACAAATTCGAACACATCCCGCCCGACGAGTTCGCCGGGCTCCAGCCCCAGCATCTCGCAAATGCGCTCGTTGGCGAAACGCACCCGGAACGCCCCGTCGAGGGTGAGAAAGCCCTCGTTCATGTGGATGAGCAAGCCGCGCAGGCGTTCTTCCGAGTCGCGCAGCTGGCGGGTCTGTTCCTCCACCAGGCGCTGCAGGCCCGCGGCATATTTTTCGAGGCTTCTCGACAGCTCGACCTGTTCCGTAACGTCGCGGAAGATGGCGACGGTTCCGGCATGTTGTCCTCTCCGGTTGAAGATGGGCGTGCCGCTTACGGCGAAATGGCGCTCCTGGCCGCGCACCCGGTGATTGATCACGAATTCCGACACCCGCCGCTGCTTGTTCTGTTCGATATGTTCGAGGAGGGACTCCTGCTCGAGATCATGGAGCATTTCCTGGGCGTTGCGGCCCACGACCTCATCGCTGCCGAGCCCGGTCATCTCCAGAAAGCGCCGGTTCGCCAGGAAGATGGTGCCGTCCGGAGCCGACAGCGTGAACCCCTCGCTCATGTGCTCCGTGAGATACCGGAACCGGTCGCCGATCTCCGTCAGTTCTTCTTCGCTGCGGACGACGGCGAACAGGATGGCGACCAGACCGGCGAGCAGTCCCAGCGCGCCGACCCAGCGGGCGAACACCCGCATGTACAACGGGACTTCGTCCGAAGCGAAGGTGCCGGGGAACCCGGCGACGGTCGTCATTCCGCCCACGATCAGCATCAGCACGCCCGCGATGAGCAGGAGTTTCAGGAGCCCGGTTACGTGCAGGCGGGCCAGGAAATTGCCCACGCCAAACACGGGAAGGGCTACCGAGAGCAGCAGGGTGATTCTGTGGAGAACGGGGTCGTCCCAGCGCGTCGAGAACAAGACCCCGCCCATCCCAATCAGAATGAAGATCAGGCACAGGGTGAGATCCTGTTTTCTCGAGCCTGTTGCGCTCCCGTGCGCATCCGTCGCTTTTCGTTTATCGGACATAGGTGCTGGTATCTCTAATTCGCGTGGGCGCGCGACCGGGCCTCGCGCACCAGCGCATCGCAGCGCTCATTGAGCGTATCGCCGGCATGCCCTTTCACCCAGTGCCAGGTGATGTCGTGCGCGGCCGTCAGCTCGTCAAGGCGTTGCCAGAGGTCCTGGTTCTTGACGGCCCCGTTGCGCGTGCGCCACCCGTTGCGTTTCCATCTGCGCATCCAGTCCGTGATGCCCTTCTGGAGGTACTGGGAATCCGTGTGCAAGGCCACCCGGCACGGCCGCCGCAGCGCCTCGAGGGCTTTCACCGCCGCGGTGAGTTCCATGCGGTTGTTCGTCGTGACGTCCTCGTGGCCGGAGAGTTCCCTGATACGGTCCCCGTAGAGCATCACGGCGCCCCATCCGCCCCGGCCGGGATTCGGTTCGCATCCGCCATCGGTATATATGGTAACCACATCGTTCGTTGAGGCTTTCATCCGCTCCTCCGCTGGGTAGTGTATCAGAAAGCGAACCCGGCAGGCAGGTGAAACACGGGGTTCAACGCCGGCGCGTCACGGCCGCGTTTCCAGCAGTTTCCGCAA
>JAAYAQ010000090.1 GCA_012719295.1 Candidatus Hydrogenedentota bacterium
ACGGGAGGCCGCGGGTGAATCTCCTTGATGTTTCTGCCCATCCTGGAGTAGCGTGTGCGCCCTGAGTTATGGCTTAATTAGGGGAACAGACCGCTCTCCCACACGGCGGACGAGGGCATGGGGTCACGGTCCACGCGCGGCGGGAATCACGCGGGTTCCAGGGATGTACGAGGAGCAAACGGCCCATGATTAAGGAAATCACGTTTCAGGAACTGGACGCGGAGCGCTTCATTGAAGAGAAAGTCCGCGAGATTCGCGCGGCCGTCGGGGACGGCACAGCGATCAATGCGTTGTCGGGGGGCGTTGATTCGTCCGCGGTCACGATGCTGGGACACCGTGCCCTGGGCGGGCGCTTGCGGACGGTCTTTGTGGACAACGGACTGATGCGCGAGGGCGAGCCCGGACAGGTCGTGGGGTTTTTCGCGCAACTCGGGGTGAGGGTCGAGGTGGTGGATGCCCGTGAAGCGTTCTTTGGTGCACTTCGGGGCATCACGGACCCGGAGGAGAAGCGGGAGGCCATTACCCAGACCTTTTACAAGGACGTTTTCGGCAAGATCGTCGCGAGCAGCGGCGCGAAACACCTGCTTCAGGGGACGATTCTGACGGATGTGGACGAAACGGTCGCGGGGATCAAGCGTCAGCACAACGTGTTCGAGCAGCTTGGGATAAGTCCCGAGAAGGCTTTTGGCTACCGGATCATTGAACCGCTGATTCAGCTGCGCAAGGACAGCGTCAGAAAGGTAGGCAAGGCGCTGGGGCTGCCCGCGGAGCTGTTCGAGCGCATACCGTTCCCGGGCCCGGCGCTCTCGGCGCGCGTGATTGGGGAAGCGACGCCGGAACGCATTGCGACGGTTCGCAAGGCGACGGCCGTGGTGGAACGGTTGCTCAAGGACAGCGGGGCATTCCAGTACCTGGCCATCCTTCATGAAGACCGGGTGACGGGCATGCGCGACGGCGAACGGGAGTTCGGTCAGCAGATCGAGGTGCGGTGCTGGGACAGTGTTGATGCGCGCACGGCCTCGCCGACGCGGCTTCCCTTTGAGGTTCTCGAAGAACTGTCGCGCGGGATCATCGAGACCGTGCCGGGCGTTGTGAGCGTCACCTACAACATTGCGGCCAAACCGCCGTCGACGATCGAGGCGGTGTAATCCTGACTGCGGTTCGGCCCGTTCCAGAGCCTGAGCGGACAAGCCGCCGCGGTGGCGGGTTTCCGGGGCATTGAACGCGCTGCGTGGAGGCGCCGGGAGGGATAGGGCATGCGAAAGGCGATCAACCGCCGGAGATTTCTGGGGGCCGCCGTGGCGCCAGCCGTGTTCCAGGTGGTTCCGAGGCATGTTCTTGGGCAGGGCTACGTCGCCCCCAACGACAAGATCACGCTGGCCTACATCGGTTTGGGGACGCAGGGGCTGCGCGAGCTGGGGGGACTGCTCAACGCGCCGGAGGTCCAGATCGTCAGCGTCTGCGACCCGAACACCGACAGCACCGACTACGTGGACTGGAGCCGGGACGGTTTGCGGAGCGAGATTGGACGGCTTCTGGGCCGGCCGGACTGGCGGGCGGGGTCGGGGGGCATTCCCGGCGGACGGGAAGTTGGCCGGGAGGTGATCCAGGCGTATTACGCGGCCCAGCGCGGCGACGGCTCGTTCAAGGGCGTATCGTCGTACGCCGATTTCCGCGAACTGCTG
>JAAYAQ010000498.1 GCA_012719295.1 Candidatus Hydrogenedentota bacterium
CGGAGATTTCGCAGGGGGCGTTCCTTGGGAGCGAAAATCGTATCAGTTTGCCGGATGGGCGGCAGCGACACGGGAATGTTGTCGTATCCGTGAATCCGGGCGATTTCCTCGATGAGGTCGGCTTCGCGGCTGACGTCGTGGCGCCAGGACGGGATCCGTACGGTGCAAGATGCTTCATCAGAATGGGTTACGGGGAAGGCCAGGCGTTCGAGAATGGCCCTCTGCTGCTCCGGCGGCACGGAGACGCCAAGGAGGAGGTCCGTCCGCTCGTAGCGCAATTTCAACGTCTTTGTTTGAAAAGGTTTAGGATATTCGTCGAGGCGGCCTTCGGCGACGCTTCCGCCGGCGACGAGCTGAATGAGAGCGGCCGCGCGGTCGAGGGCCCAGATGGCCATCTCCGGGTCGGCGCCCCGCTGAAACCGCTGGGAGGCCTCGGTGTTCATGCCCAGTGCCCGGGCCGTAGCGCGAATCGAGGGGGGATGGAAATAGGCGCTTTCGAGGAAGATATCAGTGGTGTTCTCCCCCACTTCCGAATCGGCGCCACCCATGATCCCGGCGAGTGCGACGGGATGGTCGCCATCGGCAATGACGAGCATATCGGGGGTCAGTTTCCGGCCCTGCCCATCGAGTGTTTCAAGTGTTTCATTGTGTTTCGCGGCGCGAACCACGATGCGGTTTTCGTGTAACGTATTGAAATCAAAGGCATGTAGAGGATGGCAGGTTTCCAGGAGCACAAGGTTGGTGACGTCGACGACGTTGTTGATGGGCCGCTGGCCGGCGGCGAGCAGGCGCTGGCGGAGCCATAGCGGAGAGGGGCCGATGGTGATGCCGGAGATGATTCGGCCGGCATACCGGGGGCACAATTCGGGCGCTTCGATGGTGACGGAGGAGAGTTCGGACGCGTCCTGAGCGCCTTCCTGGAGGGTGACCTCCGGGAGGCGGAGCGGGGTCTGGTGCAGCGCGGCCAGTTCGCGCGCAACCCCGATCATGCCGGCCCAGTCGCCGCGGTTGGGCGTGATTTCGATTTCGAGCACGGTATCGTCGAGGCCGAGGAGGTGAAGGGCGTCGGAGCCGACGGGCGTCTCGGGCGGGAGAATGAGGAGCCCGGAGTGATCGGCGCCCATGCCCAGCTCGTCCGCGGCGCACATCATGCCCTGCGACTCGACGCCGCGCATTTTGCGGCGGCTGATTTTGAATCCGCCGGCGATGGTAGAGCCTTCGACGGCCGTGGGGACCTTGTCGCCGACACGCATGTTGGTGGCTCCGCAGACGATCTGGAGCGGCTGCTCCTGCCCGACGTCGGTGGTGCAGACGACGAGTTTGTCGGCGTCAGGATGCGGTTCGATGGTTTTGATCTGCCCGACGACCACATGGCTGAGGCCGGCGCCGAGGTGTTCAATGGCCTCGATCTCGAGTCCGAGCATGGTTAATTCGTGGGCGAGCGTGTCCACATTGGGGTCGATATCGACGAATTCGCGTAGCCAATTGAGTGAGATGCGCATGTTAGAACTGCTCCAGGAACCGTAGGTCGTTTTCGTAGAGGTAATGGATGCTGCTGATGGCGTGAGTCAGCATGGCGATGCGTTCGACGCCCAGACCGAAGGCGAAGCCGGTGTAGGTTTCCGAGTCGTAGTTGGCGTATTTGAAGACCTCGGGATGGACCATGCCGCAGCCGAGGATTTCGAGCCAGCCGGAATGTTTACAGACGCGGCAGCCTTTGCCTGAGCAGACGGTGCAGGAGATGTCGACCTCCGCCGAAGGCTCGGTGAAGGGGAAATAGTGCGGCCGGAAACGCGTCTTTGTTGTGGGTCCGAAATAGCGTTGGATAAACAATCTGAGCACCCCTTTGAGGTCGGCGAAGCTGATGCCCTTATCCACCAGAAGCCCCTCGATCTGGTAGAACATGGGGCTGTGGCTGGCGTCCTGGTCGACGCGGTAGACCCGTCCGGGCACGATGACGGCTACGGGCGGCTGGGTGCGTTCCATGACCCGCATCTGGACCGGCGACGTGTGGGTGCGAAGCACCACCCCCGGCTTGACGAAGAAGGTGTCGTGCAGGTCGCGGGCGGGATGGTTCGCGGGGGTGTTGAGGCTGTCGAAATTGTAGTATTCGGTCTCGACATCCGGTCCCGCGGCAATCTGAAAGCCCAGCTGGATGAAGATGTCGGAGATTTCCTCGGCGACGCGCATGACCGGGTGTTTGTGGCCGCGGAGCGGCCGTCTTCCGGGAAGGGACAGGTCGAGGCGTTCCGCGGCGGCCGAAGCGGCTTCCTGGGACGCGGCGAGGGCATCCTTCCGGGCCTCCAGGGCGTCGGCGACGGCTTGTTTGACCTCGTTGGCGACTTTCCCGACGACGGGACGGTCTTCGGGAGAACACTGGGCGAGTCCGCGCAGGACGTCGGTCAGCACGCCTTTCCGTCCGAGGAACTTGACCCGGAGCTGTTCGAGGGCGGCGAGATCGGCCGCGGCATCGATGGTTTGCAGGGCACTGGCCCGGATTTCCTCAAGTTTCTGTTTCATTCACCGGCAATCCTCATGTGGTTAGTCTTTGAATAATGCCGAGCCTATGCGCACCTGGGTCGCGCCCTCCTCGACGGCGATTTCGAAATCGTTGGACATGCCCATCGAAACGGCGGCGAGACGATTCGCGCCGGCCAACTCGCGCAGGCGGGCGAAGTACGGGCGCGAATCCTCGGGCCTGTCCGAGAAGGGCGCCATCGTCATCAGGCCGTCAATCCGCAGGCGGCTCAGGCCCTGGAGCGTATCCAGGACCTCCGCCAGCTGCTCGGGGGCAAATCCGTGTTTGCTGGCTTCGCCGGACACGTTGACCTCGATGAGGATGGGCAGGGGGGCCTCCCTCCCACTTTCCTCGCAGCGCCGATGGAGAGCCTCGGCCGCCTCAATGCGGTCGACGGCATCCACGCAATCGAACAACCGCACAATCTCGGGGCACTTGCGCCGCTGAACGGCGCCGATCATGTGCCACGAGGCCGCGTGGCGGAACCGCTCGATTTTTTCGCGGGCCAGGTGGGGGCGGTTTTCCCCGAACTCAGTGACGCCCAGGTCGAGCAGGGACTGAACTTCTCCGGCGCCGACGGATTTCGTGACGGCCACGAGTTGTATGGCGCCGGCGTCGCGTCCGGCCCTCCGGGAAGCGGCGGCGATGCGCTGGCGTACCTCGGTCAGGTTGCGTTCTATGACGGCTTGCGGTACAGGCACGCGCGACGACTCCCCACCGATTCGACCCGAAACAAACAGGCGCCTATGATAGTGCCGCGCGGACTGCGGATCAAACTCGGGCGCGTTCCGGAGCTCCGGTTCAGGTGTTTCCGAGCAGGCTCCTTCTGTGGAACTCGTACCACTGCCCGTCCAGTTCGAAGACGACATTATCGCCGAGTCCGATGAACTGGTCGATGACGGGACGGTCCTTGCGGAGCGCCGCGAGGTCTTTGGCTGCCGGGGTGAGCGCGATGGTTTCCTGGTCGGCGTAGTCGGCCTGGCGCCAGGCGTCCTGCGCGGCGTCGAAATCGAACCGGCGCCCCGCGACCTCGACCGGTTTCGCGGTCCAGGCTTCCTTCATGCGCTCGATCTCGAGGATGCGTTTCCGCTCGGAAAGGTTGAGGGGCAAGTCGGCCTCGATGCACATCTGGATGATGAGGTCGGAGGCTTCCTGGAAGAAGCGCGCGACTTCCATGCGCGCCTGCCGCAGCAGGGCGAGGGCTTCGAGGGTGCGGCCCTGTTCGTGCAATTCGAGCGCCTGCATCCGCCACAGGCGGGCCTGTGCGAACTCGTCGCCCCCGGCGGTGTTGGCATTGAGGTCGGTGTAGATGGCGCGGGCTTCCGCCTGAAGGGCGTCTCGCTGCTTCGTGAGTTCCTGGGCCTGGCGTTCCAACTCGGCCGCCTGGGCTTCCTGCCCGTCGGCGCGGGCCTGGCCGGCCTGGGTGAGCAGTCTTCTTGCCTGCGCGCCGAGCGCTTCGGCGTCCCGTTCTTTGGTGAGGGCGGTGTTGGTGGGGATCATGCGCTGGGCCACGGCGTGGCCGGGGTTCGCACGGAGATAATCTTCCCACCCGGCCCGGGCTTCTTCGAACTGTCCGGTGGCCTGCAGGCTGTGGTAGAGCATGCGGCGGACCCAGCTTTCATGGCGCTGTTTGGTCGCTTCGGTGAGGTAGGTGACCGCATTCATGTGGTCATTGAGTTTTTCGGCGTACACGGCATAACCCAGGTCGAAATAGAGCCGGTAATCCCGGGGATTGTTACGGATGCCGTCCTTGAGAAAGTTGGCGGCGGCGTAGTATGCGCGCTCCTTGTTGCCGACCCAGGCGCCCAATTCGGGGACATATTCCTTCAGGTAGCCGGGCGTGTCCGACATTTGTGCGGTCAGGTTGTATGCGAGATGCCAGGCGCCGATGAGGTAGGCGTCGACGAAATTGGGGTCGAGGAGGACGGTGGTGCGCATGAGGGGCACCATGCGCTGCATTTCGCCCTTATGGAACGCCTCGTCGACCTGAATCCAGACGAGGCCGGCGGCGAGTTTCCGGAACCCCAGGAACATCTGGCCGATGCTGACGGGGGCCTCCTGGTTCTTGTAGATGTCGGCCACGCCGATCTGGGTGCCGGCGGTGGCGAGGCGTTTGTCGCGGCGGAAGCGGACGAAATCGGCGCGTTCCGGCGCGAGGCTGGCGCTGCGCGCGAACCGCCAGACTTCGGCGTCTTTCTTGACCTGCTCGGGATTGGCCGCCACCGCGGCGGTGCCGCTCTCCCCTTCTTCGGTGAGGCTTCCGGTGCTGAGGGTGCGGGTATAGCGTACGAGCTTGGGATAGGGTGCGCCGGTGGCGTCATCGACGTCGCCATCCAGGACAGGGGTGTCGGGGAGCGCCTGGTCGGCCTTGGCCACCACCCGGTCGAAGAGGTCGCGATCCATGAACTTCTCGGCTTCTTCCCCTTCGAGTTCGGGGGTGATGGTGCCGAAGACGCGGAGCTGGGTCGACGCGGTGACGAGCCAGCGGTAGAAGGCGTCGGCTTCGCGCAGGTTGCGCACGCGATACCCTTGCAGTGCGCCCAACGCGAGTGCGATGACGGCGAGCACGGCCAGGACAAGATTCGGGAACCGTTTCATGATGGCTTACAGCTCCTTACGGCGGAAGACCCAATATGCAATGATGTAACCGGCCAGGGCGTATAGAATGCCGTAGACCACGAGATTGGGAATCTGGATGTCTTTGGGGGTGTCGTTGATCTGGAGGCTGAGGATCTGGGTTTTGAGGCTGAAATATTGCAGGTCGGGCAAGGTGTTGCGGAGCACCCAGGCCAGCCCGCCGAGGGTCTTGTCGACGGCGCTCTCGGAGGCTTCAGACCGGTTGACGACGCTTTCGAGGTACTGGGTCAGGTTGCCGGTGATGTAAATGAAGAGGCCGGCAATGGTGGGCAGGACGGCGGACGTGGAGGCGGCGGCCACGGCGAAGGTGAAGGCCGACACGATCAGAAACTCGAAATAGGTCAGGAAAATGGCATACAGGAGCATGCGCGGGAAGATCGGTTCCTTGATATACAGGGCGATGGAAAAGAGCACGCCCATCAGCAGGAGATTGACCGCGACAATGATCTGCACGCCCACGAACTTGCCCAGGAGATACTGGAACCGGCGGACCGGTTTGGAGAGCACGGTGTAGACGACCTTGTTCTCGATTTCCGTTGGAACGACAGAGGCCGAAATGAAGATGGCGATCAGGACGCCGAAGATGGAGATGGCGGTGATGCAGATGTCTTTGATGAGTTTGACGTCGACATCGGTGGCGACGGTGCCGCCGGTGTCGTACATCATGGCGGTCATGAACATGGAGCCGAAGATGACCAGGATGCTCAGGATCAGGAATCCGATGAGGGTCTTCTTGCGCAGTCCCTCGCGAAACGTGAAGAGGGCGATGCTCCAGGGAGTGAACCAGGCCACGGCGGCTAAGATGGCTAAGACAATGACCCCGTACAGGACGGTCAGCCATGGGTTGCTAGCTAACCAGATGCTCATCTAACGCTCTCCTCGCTGTGCTTCTTTGCTGCTCACGGCGGAACCCACGACCCGGACGAAGACTTCTTCGAGGGTTTCCCGGCGCGGGGACACGCTGACAATTTTCATGTTCTGCGACTTACAGATATCCAGGGCCTGGTACAGGGACATGTTTTCGGGTACGCGGAGGGAGACTCTTCCGGCGGCGGCGTCTTCGGTGATGAGGCCGGCTTCGCGGACCTTCTGCGTGGCCTCGGGGGCGGCTTCTTCCGCCTTGATGGAGAACTCGCGGCTGGTGAGCAGTTCATCGATGGTGCCGGAGGTCTGCAGGACGCCTTCGAAGAGGATGCCGACGCGGTCGCTGATGAGCTCGACCTCGAGGAGTTCGTGGCTGGAGATGAGGAGGCTCTTGCCCTGGTCGCGAAGTTGGATGAGGAGGTCGCGGATTTCCTTGCGCGCGACAGGGTCGAGCCCGGTGGTTGGTTCGTCGAGGATGAGGATGCCGGGGTCGCTCAGGAGGGCCTGGGCGAGGCCGATACGCTGGCGCATGCCTTTCGAGTAGCCCCGGATGAGGCGTTTGCGCGCCCGGGTCATTCCGACGACCTCGAGCACTTCATCGATGCGTTTCTTGAGGCTGGCGCCTCTCATGCCGTAAAGGCTGCCGTAGTAACTGAGGATCTCCTCGCCCCGGAGGAAATCGGGGTAGTAGGCGCCTTCGGGGAGGTACCCGATATTCTTGCGCACTTCCGGGGAGGTGATGTTCGCGTTCCCCATGATTTTCATCTTCCCCCCGGTGGGGAAGATGAGGCTCAAGAGGAGCTTGATCGTGGTGGTTTTCCCGGAGCCGTTGGGTCCGAGATAGCCGAAGATCTCGCCTTCATTCACCTGAATGTTGAGCTTATTCAGGGCGACGAGGTCCTGGGCCTTGGACATGCCCTTGTACACTTTCGTGAGGTCTTGGGTTTCAATGACTACAGACACGGAAACTCACTCCATTCTGCGCCCGGCAGAGGCGACTGCCGAAACGAGCCGACGGTTACGGGGCGTTGCCGCTTCAGAAAAGCAAAATGAAACACCGGATATCAGGCCCGAATGTTAACAGAGGACATCTGTCATGTCAATCACGCGGCAAGGCAATCGCACTAAAACCAGATGGAAACCGTCAGTTTGCCGGAAGAACAGGTGCTCTCTACCGACCCCACGTCAGCGCATTCGCCAAGAGAAAATGCAGATATAGGCAGGAAACGGCGTTTTTCAACGTCTTTCCCTCGCACCCAGGAATCCAGTAGGTTTGTGGGCGGATGCCGCGTGCGGTGTGGTGCAGCCGGACGCTGCCTGGACCCCTGCTTTCGCGGGAATCTGCGCAATCTAGAAATCCCACTCAAACCCCGCGCCGATGGAGGTGCGGAATCTGTCCGTCCATTCGAATTCGGGTTCGTCGTCGTAATCGAGCAGCAGGTGCAGCCGGAAATTGAGCTGGGAGGTGACGGGCATCCGGAACGACGACTCGGATCGCGCCCGGACGTCGCCGAAGCCGGTCAGGCCGGGATAGAGCGAGAAGGTCTGTGTAAGGGAGCCGTCCCGGATGCTCTGGCGGAAGCGCAGGCGCAGGCGCAGGTTGATGTCCTGGTCCTGTTCACGGCGCCGCTCATCGGCGTAGTAGAGGCGTTGGACCCGCTCGCGGAGACGGTTCCCGGAATCCTGCCAGAGTTCGCCGGCATCGTAGTATTCGAAGGCGGCGTTGAGGCCGCCCGTGACCTCGAGGAGCCGGTTGGGTTCGTCGATGAGAACCCGGGTGACGCCGGCATTGAGGCCGCCTCGAAACTCGAGGCCTTCGTCGAGGTCGCGTTCGGCCTCGATGCCCAGTTCGGGTTGCATGCCCGAGGCGGATGGGAAGCGCCAATCCACGGACGAGCGAAACAGCCGGGGGAAGCGCCCCTCATCCGAGAGTTCGAGGAGGTTTTCCGAGAACAGACCGACCGCGCCGGCCTGTTTGCGCAGGGTGAGCCGAGCGAACGCGGCGTCGTAGTCTTCGTTTGCCCAGCGATGCAGGTAGCCGGTTTCCCAGGAGAATTCGGCCGGGGACAACGCCTGGCCTTCGGGGGATGGGGGTTCGGAGGGCGGTTCAGGAGCGGGCTCAATGCGCGTGATGGCGGCCAGGGCGATCGCCGCGGCCTCTCCCCCGCTTTCGGGCGCAATACGGGTGGTGACGCCGCTTCCCGTAAACCGGCCCTCCCGCTGGCTTCCGTCGTTGAGATAGACGACGAAGGGGTCTTCGGTAGACAGGGAGCGGACCTGCGAGACGGGCACGATGATCTGGCCGGCCAGGCCGGTGTCGAAGACGACGATGCCGCCGGAGAGGTCGAGCAGCGTGCCGCTGACGACATCCCCCCGGGTCAGAGACAAAAGGTCCCCGTGCGCGGCCGCGAGGGCCGCGGTAAGCGAGACACCCACCAGCAGCACAATCCGATTGTACATGATGCTTCCTTACCATAAATGGTAGAATGCCGCGTCGTTTTTGGCAAGTCTGTGGCCGGTTTTTTTGCGGGAAGCGCGTTGGGGGCTGTTTTGGAGGGTTTTGTGGCATGCTCAAGCCCGTTTTGGAGAATCCGTGGATTCAGGCGGCCGCGGTGCTTCTGGCGCTGGTGGGGGTGGGCGTGCTGGCGTACCTGCTCAGCCCGGTGCTGATCCCGCTGTTTGCGGCATTCATGCTGGCGTATCTGCTGGATCCGGTGGTGGACTACTTCGAGAATGCCGAGGGGAAGAACCGGTTTTTCCGGTGGCGGGTGCCCCGGGGGGTGACCATCTTTGCGCTCGGGGTGGTGGCGCTTCTGTTGCTGTTGAGCATTCCCCTGGTGGTGATTCCTCAGCTCATAATTGAATCGAAAGAACTGGTCACGGTGGCGGCCGCCGAAGACGCGGAGGCCGCGGCTGAAGCCGCGGCAACGGAGGAGCCGGACGAACTTCCGTGGTATGAACGGCTGATCGAGCGGATACCGCTGGATGACCTGGTTCGCGAACTGGGCTGGGAGGAGCCGGACCGGAGCGCGCGGGGCATTGTGGCGCAGAAGATCGGCGCGTTTGTGCGCGACCATGCCACGCAGCTGCTCCAGAGCACATGGTCGCGGTTTGTAGGCGCGACGATGACCTTCGCGCAATTGGCGAAGGCGTCGGGGCAGGCCCTGGTGAGCGCGGTGTTCTTTCTGGCCAACGTGGCCCTGTTCGCCTTTGTTTCGGGGTATCTTCTGAAGGATTTCGACGGCCTGGTGACCTCGGCGCGCGATTTGGTGCCGCCGCGGTATCGCCCGAAGACGGTGGAAATCGTGCAGAAGATCGACCATCAGCTGCGCAGTTTTATCCGGGGCCAGGTGACGGTGTGCCTTTCTCTGGGTCTGATGTACGCGATTGGGCTGACCATTTGCGACGTGCCGTTTGCCCTGTTGATCGCGCTGTTCGGGACGGTCGCGAGTCTGGTGCCTTATCTGGGGGTGGCGATGACGCTGATCCCGGCCCTGCTCATGGCCTACCTGGGGCACGGGTTTGACTGGCACTTTGTGGGGGTGCTGATTACCTTTGCGGTTGCCCAGGGCCTCGAGGGCAACGTCCTGACGCCGAATATTGTGGGCGACAAGGTGGGGCTGCACCCGGTATGGGTGATTCTGGCGATCCTGGTGTTTGGCAGCGCGCTGGGCTTCCTGGGGATACTGATCGCAGTACCGCTGGCGGCCTCATTGAAGGTGCTGGTCGTCGAGGGGGTTCAGTACTACAAGAGGTCGCCCGTGTTCGAAGGCGCCTCACCGCCCTCGGGGGACGACGACGCGCCGCCGGGGGACTGAGCGGCGGCCCGTTCCATCTGGCGGTTCCGCCGGGTCACAAAGAAGTAGACGCGGTCGCCAACGCCGTAGAGCACATAGGCGGCGGAGAGAGGAAACAGGGCGATGGCGGGCGAATGCTCGTCCATGGCTTTATGGAACACGGCGATGGCGATCCCGCACAGGACCAGCAGACGGAAGGCGTTCTTGGGCGCGAGGACGAGGTCTTTGAGGATGTCTTTCGGATAGCGGAAGTTACTCACCATGAGGTAGGCGAGCCCGAGGGTGAGGGGCGTGAGGACCCAGTGGGCAACCTGCAGCTCGAAATAGGTCGTGAAGAGCACGAACGTGGCGACCGTTACCGCCGCGGCGGGAGACGGCAGACCTACGAAGTAATCGCGTATTTCACTCTGGTAGACATTGAACCGGGCGAGTCTGAGCGCGGCGCAGATGACGAAGATGATGGCCATGGCGGCGCCGGTCTTCCCCCCCACGAGCCCCAGGGCGGTGGCCTCGTGGAGGTAGGCGGTGTAGATCAGGACCGCGGGGGCCACGCCGAACGACGCGAGGTCGGCGAGACTGTCGAGCTGTTTCCCGAAATCGGACGTCGTCTTGGTCAGCTTGGCGAACGTGCCGTCCATGATGTCGAAGACCTGGGCCAGAATGATGAAATACGCGGCCCACTTGAAGTCCTGGTCGATGGCCTTGAAGATGCTGACGACGCCGCAGTAGAGCCCGGCGGTGGTGAGGGCGCTGGCGACGACGTTAATGGGTTTGCGCCGTGTGGAGTGCCGTTTGCGGCGTTTTTGTTTTAGAGCGAGTTTTTTCATTGGAATCGCGCCACGATAGACGTGCCGGCTTTCACCTTTTCTCCCAGTGTAACACAGATTTCGGAGTCCGGCGGGAGATAGAGCTCCGTTCGGGACCCGAACTTAATCATACCGAATTTCTGGCCCAGTTCGAGATTCTGGCCTTCTTCGGCGGCACAGACGATGCGGCGGGCGACGAGACCGGAGATCTGGCGGACGGTAACGCGCCCCTGATCGGAATCCATGTAGAGCGTATTGGACTCGTTGAGCTCGCTGGCTTCGGTTTTCATGGCCGGCTTGAACGCGCCGGGTTTGTATTCAATGCGGTAGACCGTGCCGCTGACGGGCGAGCGGTTGACATGGACATTGAACAGCGACAGGAAGATGGCGATGCGTTTGCAGGGTCCGTCGTAGTACGGGCAGGTCTCGAGGTCGTCGACCACCACGATGCGGCCGTCCGCGGGGGCGACGATCTCGTTGGAGTCGGCGCTGGGCACGCGCGGGGGGTCGCGGAAGAAGAACAGGGCGAAACCGCCGATAAGGAGAAACGGGGCGGCCGCCCAGCCCCAGTAGCTGTTGCGGAAGACCGCGGCGATGAGCAGACCGATCGCCAGGCAGGTCAGGTAATACGGGGCCCCTGTTTTCCATGCGCTGAAGGTATGCATCACAGCAGGCCTCTTTCCTGTAGGCTTACGTAGCGTTCGTGTCCGAAGACGATGTGGTCGAGGAAACGCAGTCCGATGATCTCGGCGGCGTCGCGGAGCCGCTCGGTGATGCGGACGTCTTCGCGGCTGGGCTCGGGATCGCCGCTGGGATGGTTGTGGCAGACGATGACGGCGCTGGCGGCGTCGCGGACGGCCTGACGGAAGACGTCGCGGGGCATGGCAAGGGTGGCGTCGAGTCCGCCGGTCGCCACGTCGACGATCTTGAGCACCTCATTCTTGGTGTTGAGCAATAGGGCCTTGAACACCTCGGTTTCGCACTGTTTGAAGCGGGCCATGAGCAGTCCGGCGACATCGTCGGCGGAGTGGATTCTGGGGCGTTCTTCGTCTTTTTCCCGCGCGAGACGGATGCCCAGCTCGACGGCGGCCTGGATTTCGATGGCCTTTACCCTCCCCACGCCCTTAACTTGCATGAGCTCTTCGAGCGAGGCGCGGGAGAGCGCGCGAAGGTTGCCGAAGCGGCTGAGGAGGCGTTCGGCGAGCGCCACGGCGCCTTCTTCGCGGGTACCGGTTCTGAACAGGACGGCCAGGAGCTCGGCGTCGCGCAGGGCGATGGCGCCGAGACGGGCCAGGCGTTCCCGCGGCCGCTCCTCCTCGGGCATCTCACGCAGTGCTGTCGAATATGTGCATTCGGTCATGATCGCGGTTTCTGAGCTACGGCGACCCGGTCAATGCCGGCGAGATCGCGGACCGACCGGATGTGTTCGTAGTGATGGTGTTTGAGCAGGTCCCTCACCGCTTCATATTGCCCCATTCCGATCTCGAACGCAAGCAGGCCGCCGGGCGTGAGCCACGCGGGGGCTTCGGCGATGAGCGCACGGACCACATCAAGGCCATCGGCCCCGGCGAGCAGGGCGCCGGGGTCTTCGTGCAGGCGGATGACGGGATCGAGCCCGGACCACGCCGAATCCTCGACGTAGGGCGGGTTTGAACAGACGGCGTCAAAGGGGCCCTCGCCGGCCTGCAGGGCCTGGAAAAGGCTGCCCTGGCGCAGCGTGATGCGTTCGGCGACGTGGTGGCGCTCGGCGTTCTGCCGGGCCACCGCGAGGGCGCGTGGATTGATGTCGGTCGCGATGAGCGACGCGGTTCGGGCGGCGTGCGCGACGCTGACGGCAATGCAGCCGGTGCCGGTGCCGATGTCCAGGACGGCAGCGGGCTGCGTTCCGATGTGCTCGAGAACGGTTTCGACCACGTGTTCGGTTTCGGGGCGCGGCACGAGGAGCGGCGCTTCCACGATGAACTCGAGCGAGAAGAACTCCCAGGCGCCGAGGATGTAGGCGAGGGGTTCGTAGCGCAGGCGGCGGTCGAGCAGGGTTTCGAACGCGGGGAGCTCGCGGGACTCCTCTTTGAGACGGGCCAGCAGCGTGGCGCGGGAGACGCCC
>JAAYAQ010000499.1 GCA_012719295.1 Candidatus Hydrogenedentota bacterium
AACGCGTGCCGGATGCGGCACCAGAGGAGTGGGTTCATGTTCAGTGCCATCATCGGCCTCGCATCGCTGGCGCTGAGTGCGCCCATCCCGGGCGTGCCGCCCGACGCGCTTGACGTCCCGCTCTTTTCGCTGGAACAGAAACTCCCGGACTTTCTCGTCCGGAACAACACCACCGTCGAACTCGCCGTGTACGACGAAACACCCCTGATGAACGTGGCCTTCGAGAAGACGGACTGGCCGAACGTGTACTTCAAGGCCCCCGAAGGCACGTGGGACTGGAGCGGCACGCTCGGCATCGCGGTAGACGTCTACAACCCCGAGTCCACGCCGATCCCGGTCGCCATGCGCATCGACAACGCGGACGCCGACGGACTTCACAACTGCGTCACCGTCAACGGTATGGCGCGGCCCGGCCAATGGATCGCGTTCTTTGCGCCGTTGCCGTCCGCCGAGATCGACCGGTACTGGGGAATGCGGGGAATCCCCGTCTTCGGCCCCATTGGCACGGGCAAGCGCATCGACCCTTCCCAGATTACAGGATTTCAACTCTTTCTGCCGCGTCCCGAGCAGCCGCACCGGCTCTTCCTGTCGAACTTCCGCCTCATACAGGCGTCCAGTCCCGCCGGCGAAGCCGTTGCGTTCCCGTTCATCGACACGTTTGGCCAATTCAAACACGCCGACTGGCCCGGCAAGCTCCACAACGCCCAGGAATGGCCGCAACGCATCGAGGCCGAGGCCCGCGAGCACGCCTTCGAAATGCCCGAATGGGATGAGTTCGGCGGCTGGGCCGCCGGGCCGCGGCGCGAAGCCACCGGATGGTTTCGCACCGAACAGATCGACGGCGCCTGGTGGCTCGTCACGCCCACCGGGCGCCTGTTTTTCTCGACCGGCATCGACTGCGTGGGCACGTGGAGCCTCACGTTCGTCGAGGGCCGCGACGGATGGTTCGAGGGCCTGCCCACGGAGAATGACCCGTGGTTCGGCCCCTGTTACCAGCAGGTGGCCAACGCCCACAGCGGCGCGGAGGTCATCGGGGGAACAGGCAAGGCATTCGGCTTCTATAAGGCCAATCTCATCCGGAAATACGGCAACCAATGGGAAGAACGCTGGCGCGATACCAGCTACGCCCGCCTGAAATCCTGGGGATTCAACACCATCGGCAACTGGTCTCAGGGCGACGTCCTCGACAACAGCCCCCTGCCGTTCGTGGTCAACGGCGGCGTCCAGAACGTCCTGCGCGTCGAGGGCGGCGGCGGCTACTGGGCCAAAATGACCGACCCCTACGACCCCGCGTTCCCGGACAAAGTCGAAACTTCCCTCCGCGGGGTCTTCGACGCCCACAAGGACAATCCCCGCTGCATCGGTTACTTCGTCGATAACGAACTCGCCTGGGAGGCCGTCGAACGCGGGCCGCTGGCCAGCCCTCCGGAACAGCCCTGCCGGAAAGCGCAGATCGCCATGCTTGCGGACAAGTACCGCACGATCGACGCGCTCAATGCCGCGTGGAATACAACCGCCGCAGACTGGGACGCCCTCCGCGCCCCCGAGAGCCCGAATGCGGCGTGCGCGGCGGACCTTCAGGAATTCGTTCGCGCCTTCGCCCTGCGGTATTTCAACACGGTTAACGGCGTGCTCAAACGCCACGCGCCCCATCAGCTCTATCTCGGCTGCCGGTTTTCGAGCGCGCCCCGCACCGTGGTCGAGGCCGCCGGTGACGTGTGCGACGTCGTCAGTTTCAATATCTACCAGACCCGGATCGACTGCGCCCGTTATACCGGCGACAACGCGCTCGACGCGCCCATTATCATTGGCGAATTCCATTTCGGCGCGCTCGACCGCGGCATGTTTCACACGGGCCTCGTGCCCACGGCCAGCCAGGAAGCCCGTGCGCAGAGCTATGTCGACTATGTGCGCAGCGTCGCCGACTGTCCCGCATTTGTCGGATGCCACTGGTTTCAGTATGTCGACGAACCCACCACAGGCCGCTGGTTTGACGGCGAGAACTACAACATCGGGTTTGTCACGGTAGTGGATTCGCCGTATCCCGAAATGGTTGCCGCCGCCCGCCAGGTCCATGCCGAAATCTACCGCCGCCGGTTCGAGGGCGTGCGCTGACGCGGCCGTTGCAATACGCAGCGCCGGTATCCTACGATGGGCGGGCGGGGCGGCCCGGAACGCGCCCCCGTAACCGGGCACTCCCAGGAGGTAGCGCATGGCACATCTCGTGTTTGCAGTGCACGCCGTACTTCTCATGGCCGCAACGCCGCCCCTTGTCTTCCTCCAACCGGGCGACCTGGAGCAGGCCGAGGGCGTGCGCGTCGCCCCCCGCCTGCCGGAGTCCAAGACCACGCTCATTCCGGCCGACCCCAACCGCCCGTCGCTCTGGTATTCGCCCGTGGCCTCGCTCGCGTCAGACAGCGCCGTGTACATCTGGTACCAGCGTGTCGAAAAGGACCAGCCCGATTACTCCGACCAGCGAACGCTGTGTCTTGGCATGATTCACAACGGTCAGTGGGCCGTACCCGGCGTGCACGACGGGTCGCCGCCCTGGGGCGGACCCAACAACATTGTCATGCGCCGCTCGCCCCACACGCCGACCTGGGGCGGCTTCAACGTGTTTCAGATCCTCCCCCATCAGGGCCGCTACCACATGGTCTACTGGGATCAGCCCGCCGAAGGCGAGGCCGGCGCCATGCACGCCGTGTCCCCCGACGGCATCACCTGGACCACCGACCCTCCGGAGGCCCTGTTCACCGAACACAACGACGCCTTCACCATCATCCGGGTTGGAGACGAGTTCCTGCTCTACCAGACCGTGCTCCAGGACTGGCCCGACAAACCCTTCGAGGACAACCTGCCCGGCAAACGCCGCGTCCAGGCCCTGCGCACGTCGAAGGACCTCATCCACTGGACCGCCCAGGAAATCGTCCTGGCGCCGGACGAAAACGACACGGACCGCACGGAGTTCTACTACATGCGGCCGTTTCCCTACTTCGGGGGCTACGCCGCGCTCCTCATGAAATACTATGCCGACCCCGGCACGCCCGGAAAACACAGCGCGCTGACCGAAACCGAGCTGCTCGTCAGCGACGACGCGCGCCAGTGGCGGCGGCCCTTCCGCGAAACCAATCTCGGCTTCTGGACCATGTCGCAACCGTTCGCCGGCGCGAACCGGAGCCTCTGTTTTCCCGCGTTTGAAGGCGGCGCCATGGTCCTGCACCAGTACGGGCACACCCGCTTGACCTGCGTCACCGCGCAAGACGAAGGCTCGTTCGTCACGCCGGCTATCGATCTTTCGGATGTCGATCTCGTCATGGATGCCGACGCGCGCGAGGGCTCGATCGAAGTGGAACTGCTCAACGAGGACGGCGCCCCCGCCGCGGGTTTCTACCCGTCCATTTACGAAAACCTGTTCGAAGAGAGCATCGTGCTGGCCTGGGACAACTTCGAGGCCGCCGAGGTCCCCATGACCCGCTGCCGGTTGCGATTTACGCTCAATAACGCTACTCTATACTCAATTCGAAACTTCGGGCAGTGACCGGTTCCGAGCCCGAAGCCACCAGCAGGGAAATACGCAGAGAGACAATTCCGGGGATTCGATTGTTTTGACCAAACGACTCGATTTCGAAGACGCGTTGTTGCATGACATCCGCAGAAACCGGCGGAAACGCCCGACCGTGAAGTTGCGCTGGGTGCTGGCATTCTTCGCCGTGGGCATCGCGCTGGCCGCAAGCGCCTCCGCGCTGCTCACCCTGTTCAGCGGCAACAGCCACGCTCCCCTTGCCGAGACCGCCGCCGGGTTCGCGGCGCGCATCGCCGCCGGTCAGATGGACGCAGCGGTCGAGTTCTGCGCGGAAGGCGCCATGGGCAGCCAGCTGGTCGCCACGGAACGGGCGCGCGTGTTCCTGCCCCAGGCACTCGCCATCCCGCAGCCCAGCCCCAACGCGCGGGCGGACCGCCTGGCCTTGCTCACCCGTGTCCGCGATGACCTGGCGCGCGCCGGTCTCGACTGGGAGAACGCGCAGGCCCTCGCGTTCGGCGGCGTCCTGGCAAAGGTGTCCGATCCCGCACGCATGCAGGGAACAGCCTCCATGGTGGTCGGAAACGTTTACCTCAGCGACGGCCAGGGGGTCTACACCATTGAACTCTCGCTCATGAACTGCCTCGGCTCCTACGTGATCACCGATATCTGGCAGTGGGGCGCCCTCGAGGTCGCGCCCGACGCCCTCAAGGGCCACTCCCGCGCGCAGTTCGAAACGTTCCGGAAAGACCCCGCCGACGACGGCGTCACGGTCAAGGCGCCCGAGCACGTGTTCATCAAACATTAGCCGAACCGTCGCGGGCGCGCCCCGGATGAGGAGTCCTTCGTGCCACAAGAAAGCATGACGCCCCGCGAACGCTGGATGGCCGTACTCTCCCGCCGGCAACCCGACCGCGTGCCGATGGATATCTGGCTCACCCCCGAAGCGCGCGACGCACTGTGCGCCCATCTCGGCTGCGATTTCGACACCGCCCTGGAACGCCTCCACATCGACACCCCGCTCACGGCCGCGGGCCGCTACGTGGGGCCCGTACCCCCCGAAGGACAGGACATCTGGGGCCTCGTGCGGCGCCGCGTCGACTACGGCACGGGCGTGTACGACGAGGTCGTCAACGCCCCGCTCGCGCGGTTCACGTCCGTGGACCAGATCGAGGCACACTACGCCTGGCCCCGCCCCGACTGGTGGGACTACGCCCATCTGCCCGCGCTCCTGCGCGGAAACGAACACCGTCCCGTGCGCGGCGGCGGCTCCGAACCGTTTCTGCTCTACAAACAGCTTCGCGGCGAAGCACAGGCCTTCCTCGACCTGCTCATGTGCCCCGACATCGTCCACTACTGCCTCGACAAGCTCTTCGAGCTGGCCTACCAGGACACCCTGCGCATCTTCGAAACCATTCCGGGGACGGTCATGATCACCTATGTCGCCGAAGACCTCGGCGGGCAGACCGGCCTCCTCATGGCCCGCGAACTCATGCAGGAATTCCTGTTTCCCCGCATGAAGCGCATGATGGACCTCACCCGCCAGCATGGCTCGTTCGTATTCACGCACAGCGACGGGGCGGTGCGCGACATCATTCCCGATTTCATCGCCCTCGGCACGCAGGTGCTCAACCCCATTCAATGGGTCTGCCCCGGCATGGATCGGGCGGGCCTCAAGCGGGATTTCGGCGCGGACCTGGTCTTCCATGGCGGCGTCGACAACCAGCGGGTTCTCCCGTTCGGCGCCGTGGACGACGTGCGCGAAGAGGTCCACGAAAATTACCGCACCCTGGGCGCGGGCGGCGGCTACATCCTGTGTCCGTGTCACAACATCCAGGCCGTGACTCCCCCCGAAAACATCGTCGCCCTCTACGAGACCGGCTACGCGGAAGGCTGGCTGTAACCCCCCGCGGTCTGTCGCAAGTATCTCCAAACGCGACACGTTTTGCGGGCGCCCTGGGAGCGCCCTGCGCCGTCCCCGGCGCGACTACGTGTCCCCGTTCGGATGACCGGCGAGGGCGCCGGTCCCACACGGTTTGGATTTCGGCGGCGCTATTGTCTGCCGTCCCTACGGGACTCGTGGTTTGAGGGATACGGGGGTTCCCACCACTGAAGTGGTGGGCTATTATCTGCCGTCCCTGACGGGACTCAATTCGTACGCGGCGCCAATCCCATGTTCTTCTGTCCCAGACAGGACTCAATCTGGGCGCGGCGTTCATCCCGTTTTAT
>JAAYAQ010000091.1 GCA_012719295.1 Candidatus Hydrogenedentota bacterium
CCTGGCGTGTGTAGTGGCGGCCAGCCGCATGGATTTCCCCGTGGCCGATGTCGAAGGCCCGCATTCCAGCCTGCGCGCGCTGGAGGAGCACCTGCTGCATTTTGGCAAGCATTACTGCGTCTTGCCCGCAACGTGGGAGAGTTTTCTGCAGTGGCTGGAGCTCGGCGCCATCCTCGCCGACGGCCGCGACCTGCACGGCAGCCGCCTGATCACGGTCGGGGTGGCGGTGCTGTCGCCGCTGACGCTGGCCGGCATGAACGGCGACCTGCTGGTTCAGGCGTGCGACTACGATTTTCCCGTGGTGCCGACGATCTGCCCGATGGCGGGTTCGACCTCGCCGTATTCTCTGGCCGGCACGTTGCTTCAGGGCAATGCCGAGAACCTGTTTATGGCGGCCCTGGCGCAGCTCGTGAAGCCGGGCCAGCCGTTTCTGTATGCGTTCGGGCCGTCGGTGACCGACCTGCGTTCGGGCCACGACCTGTATTACACGCTGGACAAGGTGCTGTGGAAAGGGGCGCAAGTGCAGCTTGCCCGGGCCTACGGCCTGCCCTGTTCCGCGGAATGCGGCGGGTCGCTCACGTACCGGTACGACCCGCAGAGCGGGGCGGAAGGCATCCTGTTCATGGCGGCGGCGCGGGCCGCGGGCGCCGACCTGCTTTCCGGCATCGGTTCGTGCCACAACGCCAACGGGATGTCGGCCGAGATGATGCTGATTCACGAGGCCTGGCTCAGCGCTTCGGAGCATCTGTTGCGCGGGATTCCCCTGGATGACACGCGACTGGCCCGCGACGCGCTTGCCGCCGCGGGGCCGGGCGCGAACTTCCTGACGGACGAGCTGACCCTGTCGCTGATGGGCGGCGGGGAGTTTTTCCATCACGAGTTGTTTGATTGCGGCGGCGGGTACGAAGATACCCCGTCCATGCTCGAGCGCGCGCACGAAAAGGCCGCCGCCCTGACGGCGAAATGCGAATCGCCGCTGCCGGGGCGGGTGCAGGAGAACCTGCGGCGCTATTTCCGCGAAGCGTATACGAAATCGGGCGTCTGACGGCGCCCTGCAGGAGAGCGTATGAAACCCTTTGACGGATTCGGGAACAAAGAACTCCGGCTGGCCATGCTGGGCATGGTGGATGGCAACGGACACCCCTATTCGTGGAGCGCGATGTTCAACGGCTACGAGCCCGGGGACATGGCGCACTGCCCGTTTCCGACCATTCCAGACTATCTATCGAAAGAGCCCGAGGCGAATTTGAGCATTCCGGGAGCGAAGGTGACCCACGTGTGGACCGACGACCCGGCGGACGCGCCCCGGGTTGCGGCGGCCTCCCGCATTCCGAATGTGGCGGACCGGGCCGAAGACGTCATCGGCCAGGTCGATGCCGTTATTGTGGCGACGGACAAGGGGCACGAGCACGTTGAACGGTGCCGCCCGTTTGTCGAGGCCGGGCTGCCGGTATTCGTGGACAAGCCGCTCGTGGACAACGAGCCCGACCTGGGCCAGTTCCGGCGGTGGATCGTCGAGGAGAATCGCCCGGTTTTGTCGTCCAGCTCGATGCGGTACTGCAAGGAGTACCTGCCCTACCGCGCTTCGACCCACAATCTGGGCGCCTTGCGTTATGTCACGATCACCACGCCGAAAACGTGGGAACGGTACGGCATTCATGCGCTCGAAGGCATGTACCCGATCCTCGGGCCGGGGTTTGTGTCGGTGCGCAATACGGGCAGCATCGACCGTAACGTGGCGCACCTGAAGCATGAGCGGGGCGTGGATGTCGTCGTGGTTGCGACCGGGGACATGTACGGCGGTTTCGGGGATCTTCTGCTGTGCGGGACCCGCGGTTCCGCGTACGTCAAGATCATGGATTCGTTTTACAGTTTCAAGGCGCAACTCGTGGCGTTCGTGGATTTCCTCCGCTCGGGGGTCTATCCTTTCCCCTTCGCCGAGACGGAGGAACTGATGAAGATCGTGATCGCGGGGATCCGCAGCCGCGAGGAAGGCGGCCGCGAGATACCGCTCGCGGAAATACACTGAGCCGGAGTACCGGCCTACGCGTGAAAGGGACTACGCATGCGCATGCGACCAAGCCGTGTGTTGAAGAAGCTCCGCAGTGGCGGCATCGTCTGCAGTACGAAACTGAACCTGTACGATGCGCGCGCCGCCGAGATCGCCGCCATGTTCGATTTCGATTGCCTCTGGCTGGGAATGGAGCACGGGCCCAACGACCTGTCGGATATCGAGAAGCAGATCTACGCTGCCAAAGCCTATGACGTGGACGTGGTGGTCCGGGTCGCGCGCGGCAGCTACAGCGATCACATCCGGCCTCTTGAACTGGACGCCACGGGGATCATGGTGCCCCATGTGATGAGTCTCGAGGACGCCCGGAACGTCGTGCGCATGACGCGGTTTCATCCCGTCGGGCGGCGCCCGGTCGATGGCGGGAACGCGGACGGGAAGTACTGCAACGTGCCGTTTGTCGACTACCTCCAGCAGGCCAACGAGGAACGGTTC
>JAAYAQ010000500.1 GCA_012719295.1 Candidatus Hydrogenedentota bacterium
GGGAGCCTGCTTTGAGCGGCAGGCCCGTCGCTGTCGCACCTATCCGGAGACGGCCATGCGCCGGGCGTTTGAACGGCAGTCCTGGCGTTTGCTATACTCCAACGGTTTTGCCGCGGGGCAACCGTCGGGAACGGTTGACGTGTGCCCGGCCGCACGCGTTGCGCCGGCACGCGGGCTGCGGTTGAGGAGTGGCCGTGATAGAGCGAACGTTTGTGATGGTGAAACCGGATGGCGTGGGCCGCCGGTTCATCGGTGAAGTGATCGGGCGCTACGAAGCGAAAGGCCTGAAACTTGTGGGCCTCAAGATGCAGATCGTATCGCGCGCTCTGGCCGAGACGCACTACGCCGAACATCGCGGCCAGCCGTTCTATGCGGGGCTGATCGAGTTCATCACGTCGGGACCCACCGTCCAGATGGTCTGGGAAGGGGAGGACGCGATTGCCGCGGTGCGCAAGCTCAACGGCGCCACGGATTGCCGAGAGGCGGATATCGGCACGATTCGCGGCGATTTGGGCCTGACGAAACAGAAGAACATTGTGCATGCCTCGGACGCGCGGGAAACCGCCGAACGGGAAATCGCACTGTATTTCCAGCCGTCGGAGCTGTGGGATTACCCGCTGCCCGATGCGGCCTGGTTGCAGGAATAGCGGGCGGCCGCGGCCGCGTCGTCAAACAATACGGGACCGAGTACGAAAGGAGGCCATTGCATGGCTGGTGGACGCAAGGTTCGTCGCGCGAAGATCGCCAAACACAAACGCAAGAAGAAGCGTCGCGCGAACCGCCACAAGAACAAATAACAAGCGCATGGCGCGTCTCGGTTTGGGTGTCTTGTCAGCGCACCACGGCCCCGGTACCCGGGGCCGTGTGTTTGCGCGGCAGCAACCGCCCGGGCCCCGGCCGTGAAGCGCAGGAGGTGAGCATTCATGGCGGATGACGAGAAGAAAATCTTCATCGATGAAGGCTGGAAGGCCCAAGTCGCCCGCGAGAAAGAAGAGGCGCGCGCCAAAGCCGAGCAGCACGACGGCGACGCTCCGGACGCGGCCGCGGCCGACGCACCGGCCACACCGGAGCCGGAAGCGGATGCCATCGAGCCCAATTTCAGCGGCCTGGTGGACAGCCTGGCCATGCAGGGCCTGATCGCGCTGGGCGTGATTGGCCCCAAGGACGCGAAGGAAGTGTATGTGGACATCGCGTCGGCGCGGTTCATTATCGACACGCTCATGATGTTGCGGGAAAAAACCAGCGGCAACCTGACGCCGGACGAGACGGGGCATCTCAGCAGCGCCCTGGCCGAGCTGCAGCGGTTCTACGTGGCGCGCGCCCAGCAGGTTCAGGAGCAGGCCCTGAAACAGGCCGGCGTCGATCTGAACAACCTGAGGGCGCCCAAACAATAGTCGGCGTCTGTTCGGCCCGAAAAGGAGGCCACCTATGCCCGCCTATGTCATCGTTGGCATGCAGTGGGGAGACGAGGGAAAGGGCAAGATCGTCGACTACCTCACCAAGTATGCCGAGATCGTGGTCCGCCATCAGGGCGGAAACAACGCCGGTCATACGGTCGTGGTCGATGGCAGAAAGACGGTCCTTCACCTGATCCCGAGCGGCATTCTGCATCCGGGCATTTCGTGCATTATCGGCAACGGCACGGTGCTCGATCCGGCCGTGCTCATCCAGGAACTGGACAGCCTGGAAGCGGCGGGCTATGCCACCGCGGGACGCCTGTTTTTCTCGGACTGCGCTCACGTGATCATGCCGTACCACAAACTGCTTGATTCCGCCCAGGAACGGTTTCGCGGGAAAAACCGCATCGGCACGACGGGGCGCGGCATTGGTCCCTGCTATGCCGATAAGGCGGACCGCATGGGCATCCGCCTGGGCGATCTCGTGAATGAGACGCTGTTCGCGGACAAGCTCGGGGCGGTGCTCGAATACAAGAATGGCGTGCTCGAGAAGGTGCTGGGCGAGCCCCCACTGCGGTTTGACGACATCTTCGCCGAGTACCGCGGCTACGCGGACCGCCTGCGCCCGTACCTTGCCGACGCGGTGCACATGGTGCATGAGGCGGTGGCGGCCGACAAGCGGATCATCTTCGAAGGCGCCCAGGGCGCCATGCTCGATCTCGACCACGGCACCTATCCGTATGTCACGAGTTCCACCACCGTGTCGGGCGGCGTGTGCGCGGGCGCGGGCGTCGGTCCCACGAACATCCACGGCGTGATCGGCATTGTGAAGGCGTATACCACCCGAGTGGGCGAAGGCCCCTTCCCGACGGAGCTGACCGATGCCCTCGGGGAACAGCTCCGCGCCCAGGGCAACGAATTCGGCGCCACGACGGGCCGTCCCCGCCGCTGCGGCTGGTTCGATGCCGTGCAACTGCGCCGGGCCGCCAGACTCAACGGCATGACCGCCATCGTGATGACCAAGCCCGACGTGCTCAGCACGTTCGACCCCATCAAGATCTGCACGGCCTACAAGGTGCGGGGCGCCCTGACCACCGATTTCCCGACGGGCATCGACGCGTTTGAGCAGATCGAGCCCGTGTACGAGGAATTGCCCGGCTGGAAACAGGACATCTCGGGGTGCCGGACCTGGAACGATTTGCCCGGGAACGCCCGGCGGTACATCCAGCGCATCGAGGAGCTGCTGCGCGTGCCGGTGTGCACCATCAGCGTCGGACCCGGCCGGGAGCAGACCATCGAACGCGTCGATCCGTTTACCCTCCACGCGTCCGGACGGGCGGACATCCCGGCATGAACCTGGAAACGCCCCGCCGTTCATGGCTGCCATGAAGACGGTACGCGAGCATGTGATTGTGCGCGGCGCCCGGCCCAGCGGCCGGGCGCTGCTGTTTCTGGCGGCAGCCGTCTGCGGCTGCCTGGCAGGGCCCGAGCCGCTTCCTCCGGACGAGGCGCTGGAACGCGCGCACGTTCAGATCACGCGCCTCATTGAGGACGAACGGGGACAGACGCCGGACGCCATCCTGATCGAGCCGCCGGAAACGCCCGCCGACCCGGGCATCGTCGCGTTCTGGTATCCCGCGCATCCCGTTATCGCGCCCGCGCTCGGAACCCCTGAGATCCGGACCGCATTTGAAACGGCCCATCCGGACGTGCAGTTAAAGGCCCAGTTCATCGGCGAATGGCACGTGGCCGTTCAGAAGCTGACGGTCAATCTCGCCGCGGGCGACCTGCCGGATATCGCGGTGGTCGAGCGCGCGTGGGCCGCCCGACTCGCCCGGGCGGGACGCATCCTGCCGTTGGATGGCTTCCTCGATCCCCGGGTGCTTGACGATCTCCACCCGAACGCGCGCGCCGCGTACACCATGCAGGACAGGGTCTGGGCCCTGCCCGCGGACGGGTTCTGCAGCGTCTTGTTCTATAACCGCGCCATGACGCCGCATCCGCCGCACACCTGGGACGAACTCCGCGGCCTGGCCCCCGAAACACAGTACGCGATAGGCTACGTGCCCTATGTCGAGATGCTGTGGTCGGCGGGGGGGCGGGTCTGCGAACTCAACCAGAGCGGCCTGACCGCGCCGCCCGCCCTGCGCACGCTCCAGTTTCTGCTCGCGCTCCGGGACGCAGGGCGGTCAAACGCGCGGATGCTCGAGGACCCGCGGTGGGGGTTCGCGGCGTTCCTGAACGGCGACGCGGCCATGACGGTCGCCTCATCGGCATGGCTTGCGCGCACGCGGGACGCCGGTTTTCCCGTCGACATGGCGCCCCTGCCGGGCGAGAACGGGCCGGTGTCGCGCCTGGGCGACATGGCCATCGTCGTGTTTGCCAGACACGCGGCGGCCAGGCGCGACGGCATCGTGGCCGTGCTGGACTTTCTGACCGGTCCCGCCGTGCAGGGGGCCGGGGCTGCCGCGCGGGGCGCCATGCCCGTGCGTCAGTCGGTGGCCGGGACCGTGGACGTTCCTCCGGGATTACGCGCCGCCTACGCCGCGGCGGAAGCGCCCCCGTTCATCGGCGCCTGGAGCGCCGCCGAGTACGAGCTGGCGAGCGGTCTGACGCGGGTCTGGCGCTGGACGAATGACGGGGGAAAAGCCGGGACGGCGGGCCGGTGAGCGCCTCCCGAAGGGCCCGTCCAGAGCTCCGGATACGCGCGGCGTCTGGAGGAGGCGCATGTCGCGCGCCCTGGGCGAACGGGCAGGGTACACGCGGTCCGATTGACTGAGCGGACAGTGGTCATTACACTCAACAGGCAGGCGGGCCGGGTTGCGGAAGGACCGTCTGCGCCGGGAAGACCGCGGTTCCTGAAACCGCGCACACGCCTGGTGCGTCCTAATACCACGGGGAGCAGCCCGTTTCCGGTGTGCAGAGAACCGTTCAGAGGGGAGTCTGATGAACAGCCTACGTCTTGTATTTGCGGGAACGTTGCTTCTGGTCCTGGCGGCCGCCGGCGTCGTTCATGCCGCCGAGGCCCCGCCTCTGGCCCAGACGGATACGCCGTCGCCGTCGCCGGAACCCGAACGTCCCGCGGAAACACCGGCCGTTGCTGAAGACGCGGCCGAAGCGCCTGCCCCGGCCGTATCCGAGGCGGAGCCGTACGCCGCACCGCGATTTCAGGAGAAGATCGACCTGGATGCGATCCAGCTCGAACCGTTCTATGAAAAGCTGGCGGCCAAAGCGGCTCCGGAGCAGACGCCCCTCACGCTCGAGGAATGCATCCGCCGCGCCCTCAAATCCAATCTGGATATCCAGATCGTGTCGTTTGGAGCCCTGAAATCGAGCGCGGACATTCTGGCCGCGAAGGGCGAGTTTGACCCCATCGGCACAGGCAATCTCACGTACACCGAGACCGAGCAGCAGGCGTCCTCGCAGATCTTCGCCTACGGCGGCGTCTCCTCCATCGAAGACTACCGTGCGCGCGGCCAGGCGGGCATCCAGGGAAAGCTCCATTGGGGCACACAATACGACGTTTCCATGCTCGTGGAGTGGGAAGAAAACACCTTCAACTATTTCATCAAGGAATGGAGCGGCGGGCTGTCGTTGTCGCTCACGCAGCCGCTCCTCCGCGGACGCGGCAAGGCGGTCAATCTGGCCCGCGTGCGGATCGCGCGGAATTCCGAAGAGGCGGCCGAGCACCAGCTCAGAATCCAGACCATGAGCTCGCTGGCCGAGGTCATCAAGGCGTACTGGGACCTCGTGGGGGCCGTGGAACAGTTGAAGGTGCGGCAGAGCAGCATGACCAACGCCGAGCGCCTGTTGACCCTGAACGAGAAACGCCTCGAGATCGGCACCGGCGCCGCGATTGACGTGGTGCAGGCCCGCGCGGGTCTGGCCGCGCGCCAAAGCGACGTGATTTCCGCGATGAGCACCATCGCCGACGCCACCACCCGGCTCCGCAACCTGCTGAACGTTGACCCGGGCGATCCCCTGCAGGAGAAGCGCATCGTGCCCGTTGACCGGCCGCGCCCCGACGATTCCGAGGTCCGCCTCGATGAGAGCATTGCGCGCGCCCTCGAGTTGCGCCCGGAAATCCAGGCCGCCGCCCTGGCCATCGAAAATGCCCGCATCAACACCACCGTCGCCAAAAACAACCTCTTGCCGCAACTGGATGTCGGCGGCTCGGTGTTCCAGGGCGCCCGCGGCCCCGAAAAATACGACGTGTTCGAGGGCGTCCGGGATCGCGACGACAATTCGATGTCGGTGACTGTGCAGGGGTCCGTCCCCATCGGAAACCGTACCGCGCGCGGCCAGTACCAGCGGTCCCGCATCGAGATCAGCGAGGCCGAACGGCAACTCGAGAAAGTCCGGCAGGACATCATGCTGACCGTCCGCATGGCCTACACGGCCATTGAGACCAACCGGACGCTGGTCGAGAGCAGCACGCAATCGCGCAAACTGCAGGAAGTCAATGTGGCCGCCGAAGAAAAACTGCTCGAACTCGGTCTGGCCTCCAGTTATCAGGTGCTGGACATGCAGGACGACCTCACCGCCGCCCAGAGTCAGGAAGTGCAGGCCACCATCGCCCTCGAGAAGGCGTTTGTGGACCTCCGGCTTGCGGAAGGTTCACTGCTCGACATGCTGGGCATCGAGTTTGTCCCGCCGCTGCGCGAACCCCCCATCGGGTTTGTCCGCAGCGTCGTGCCCTTCGTGAACAAGGACTAATCCGGATCCCGCCCCCCCGGCGCCCGGGCAGGTCCCGGCCGGCGAGTGATCGGCCCAGGGCAATCGCACTTAATGCGTCCCGCACAGATGGTCTTCGTGAGACGGGTCGTTTGTGACCCCAGTCCCCCGTCCCCCCTGCGAAAGCAGGGGTCCAGATCCCTACTGGATTCCTGCTTGCGGAAAGACGTTGAAAAACGCCGTTTCCTGCGGACATCTGCATTTTCTTTTGGCGAATGCGCTGACTTGGGGTCGGTAGAGAGCACCTGTTCTTCCGGCGAACTGACGGTTTCCATCTGGTCTCAGTGCGATTGCCTTGGTGATCGGCCGCGCTTCAGCCGGTCATTAGAGTACAATCGCCTGGAATAGGCGGCCGGCGGCCGGGCGAGAGGTACGTCTCATGAAAAAGCGCGCGCGTTCCGGACTCATCTGGCTGGGGCTCATCTTCGCCGGCGGGGTGGTGGCCGTGGCCGCGATCGGCATGATCGCCTCGCGGCGCGACAGCGCGGCGGTGCAGCGCATCCGTGAGCGGGGGGAACTCATGGTTGCGCGTTACGAGCGGCAATTCGCGGGCGGCCCTGCCGCCGCCGAAGCGCCGGCCGAAGCGGATGCCCCCGGAGAGGGCGGGCAATCCGGGAAAGCCATGACGGCAGCCGGGCAGGAACCGCCGGCCTTTTCATCGGCCGCGCTCGCACTCTTCGAACGCCTGAAGGAAGGCGTCGAGCTCGCGAACTCGGCGCCGGTCCACACCGACATCCGAGACCTCATAGAACATAAACCGCCGTCCGAGTGGACCGAAGCGGACCTCCGCCTGGTCGCCGAGTTCCTGGGCGCCCACGCGGAATTGATCGAGGAGATCCGGCGCCTGGCCAGGCTGGGCGAGCCGGTATACCAGGTGGATCTCTCCATGGGCTATGCGACCGAATTGCCCCACCTCGCCCCCTTGCGCGCCATGGCCCGCCTGTTGCAGATGGAGGCGGCGTTTCGTGCGCAGTCCGGCGACATCGACGGTGCGATGGAGGATTTCCGCGCGATTCTCGGGCTGAGTGATACCCTGGTCGAGGAGCCGCTGGTGATCTCCCAGCTGGTGCGCATCGCCATGCTGACGGCCATGTATGACGGGCTGGGATCATCCCTGTCCCCCGGTCAGCTGGATCCCCGGGACGCGCGGGCCTTTGTGCAGGAGCTCGCCGGAATGTACTACCGCGAGACCATGGCCAATGCCCTGATTACCGAGGCCGCATTTGGCATGGCGGCCATGGAAGACATGCGGAACGGCGCTTCCGCGCTCGTGCCTGATCCGGCCAGTTCAATCACGAGCCTGGCCGGCGACTCCAACTTCTCCAATATATTGGGGTTCGTCTACCAGACGCCCATCGGCGACGTCATGCTGAGCGCCGACCGGCAGAGTTATGCCGAATATATGGAGCGTCTGGCGCAGGCCGCGAATGCGCCGTACTACGAGGTGCAGGGCGAACTTGCGGCGATCGATGCGGAGGTCGGCGACGAATCCATCTTCAGTGTGTGCACCCAGATTCTGGTGCCCGCACTGACGCGGGTGCAGCGTGCCCAGGCCCGCGGCGAAGCCATGATCGACCTCACACGCATCGGGCTGGCCCTCGAAGCCTGCCATGCCGAAACCGGCGCGTACCCGGAAAACCTCAACGCCGTCGCCACGGACCTCGGCGGAGCGGTCCCTGTCGATCCCTTCACCGGCCAGGGGTACGTGTACCTTCCCCAGGGCGGCTCGTTCATCCTCTACAGCCTGGGGGAAAACGGGCGCGACGACGGCGGCCGCCACGATTTGCGCGAGGGCGATATCGTCTGGCGCGGCAGGGAACAGCAAGCAGACCCGTGACCCGCGTGACGGCACGTTGGACGGACCCGTACTCCAGCCCGGTCTGCACATGTCCGTCCCCTATCCGGGTAGTATCACACGTCAGAAAGACACGCCTGGCACAAGGCCAGGCACTACATTTTCGCCTATGAATACGAAAATACCCTCTCCAGGCAGCCCGGAATCGTTCCCGTCCGTCTGATTCGCGGAGTTCGCATTTCGCCTGCTCTGTGCGGATGCCGGGTGGGTATTCCGGGTGGAAAGTGGACATGCTGGCCGGGCATTTGGTAGACTACCGCTCCGCGTGGCGGCGTAGCTCAGTTGGTTAGAGCAGGGGAATCATAATCCCAAGGTCCGCGGTTCGAATCCGTGCGCCGCCACCATTCTATTCTTGCCGCCGGGAGACGGCCCGTGAAAAAGAAGGCCGCAGAACTGCTGGATCGCGTTCGCGATACGCTTCACCGCCATGACATGCTGGAAGCAGGCGAGCGCTGTCTGGCCGCGGTGTCGGGCGGCCCCGATTCCATGTGCCTCGCCCAGGCACTTCATGATCTGCGCATCCCCTTCGAGATCGCCCATTTCGATCACGGCACCCGCGCGGGCGAAAGCGCGCAGGATGCGGCTTTCGTGCGCGAGGCGGCGGCCCGGTACGGCGTTCCCTGTTACGACACCCGGCGCGACATGCCCCGGGAAGCCGGGCAATCGCCGGATTCGTTCGAGGAAGTGGCCCGCCGCGCCCGCTACGCTTTCCTGCTGGAAACGGCCTCCGCGCGGGGATGCCAGGCGCTCGCGACCGGCCACCACGCCGACGACCAGGCCGAGACCGTGCTCCTGCGTCTCTTGCGCGGCACCTCGCCGGGCGGATTGGGCGCCATCCCGCCGGTTCGCCAGTGCGACGGTGTCCGCATCATCCGCCCCCTGCTCGACTGCACGCGGGACGAGATCCTCGCCTATCTTGAGGCGCGCAACGTGCCCTATCGCGAAGACCGGACCAACGCCGACACCCGCCATCCCCGCAACCGCGTCCGTCACGAACTGTTGCCGCTTTTGATGCGCGACTACAACCCGCGCGTACGGGACGCGCTCCGGCGCGTGGCGGAGATCCAGCACGACGAAGACGATTTTCTCGAGGGATTGGCCGCGGACCTCGCGGAGGCGTGCCGGACCGGCGAACATGTCATCGACCGCGGCGCCTTCGCGCTGATGCATCCCGCCCTGCAGCGCCGCGTCGTCGCCCTGCTGGGGTGGGAATTCGGCATCGAGTGCCCCGCGGACCGTATCGAGGCGATTCGGCGCCACCTGCTCGAGGGCGCCACCGGCAAGGCCTGCGACCTGGGCGAGGGCATCCTCCTGCGCAACGGCCGCGGTGTCACGGAAATCATCGAAGAACCGCTGCGCACCGAGAAAACGGCCGTGACCCTGGCCGTTCCGGGGGATACCGTGGCGTTCGGGCGGCGCTATACCGTAAGCGAATTGCGCACACCGCCCGCGGGAGAACTCGCCGGATACTGCACCCCCACCCGCCAGGTATTCGACGCCGACGCGCTCGGAACCGGCCTGAGGGTGCGGTTCCGGCGTCCCGGCGACCGGTTCAAGCCTCTCGGGCTGGGCGGGACCAAAAAACTGAAGGACTATTTCATCGGCCTGGGCTTGACAGAGCGGGAGCGCGCGCGGCAACCTCTCCTTATCGCCAACGGGGAAATCGTGTGGGTCGTCGGGCACGCCACAGGCCAATCCGCCGCCGTGACACCGTCGACCCGCCAGTACATGGAGGTCCGGGTCGAGGATGCGACGCCGTAGCGAGCCGCTCATATCCGAACAGGCGATTCAGGCCCGGATTGTGGAACTGGCCGCCGAGATCTCCCGCGATTACGCCAGCCGCGAACTGGTGCTGGCCGTGGTGCTCAAGGGGGCGCTGATGTTCGCGGCCGATCTGTCGCGAAAGCTCACCGTGCCCACCAGTATCGAGTTCGTGCGCGCACGCAGCTACCAGGGAACGCGGTCCAGCCGCCGCGTCCAGGTCACCGTGTTCCCCGAAGAAAACCTCGCGGGAAAGCACGTCCTGATCGTCGAGGACATCCTGGATACGGGCTATACCACGCATTTCCTGCTCGACCGCTTCCGCGACGCGAAACCCGACTCGCTCGAATTGTGCACGCTGCTGGACAAACCCGCCCGGCGCAACATCCCCGTGCCCGCCAGGTACGTCGGATTCACCATCGATGACCAGTTCGTGGTGGGGTACGGGCTGGATTACGAAGAGAAGTTCCGCGAATTGCCCGCCGTCTACGTGCTCGAAGAAACCTGACCTACGGCGCGGCCTCCCGCGGGATCACGGTTGTGCCCTCCGGGCGGATCAGGGCGATGACGTCCCGGTTGGTGGCGGGATGCCGGGACACGTTCAGCACGCGGCGTCCGCCTTCCATGCTGTTGGTCTCGGCAAACCGCCGGGCGGCTTCGACGTCGTCGAACACGTCGATGTTGATGTTCTCGTAGGCGTCGTACTCGGTGCGCAGCCAGCGTCCCAGCTCGGCGAGCTGGGCGTCCGTGGCATTGGGCGGCACGGCGCAGATCATGCCTTTCAGGGTGGAGGCATTGTTCATGCGGGCGGCCTCCTCGGCGTTGCGGCCCCACTCCCTGATGACGGCGTAGCGAATGGTCTCGCCGGGCGCGGGTTCCGCGACGGCGTCGTATGCGGGCGGCGCCTCGGGCGCGGCCGGGGTCAGTGGCGCCCGCGGCGCATCCGGCCGGGACATCGGGGGAACGAACGCGGCGTCCTGCGATTCCCGGGCCTCCAGCGCGTGCTGGAGCGTTTCAACTTCCTCGCGCAGCCGGTTGTTCTCGTTCTTCAACTCGATCACGAACTCGTCGAGCACCAGGTCAAGCATCGCCTGCATCCGCGCGACATCGGAGCGCAGCGCCGCCAGCTCTTCCGCAGCGGCGGCACTGGGTTCGGGTTCGTCCACCGTCTCGTCCGCCGGCGCCTCCGGCGCATCGGCCGGGGGCTGCACGGCATCCGCCGCCGGGGAATCCATGTCAAGGCCCATATCGCGCAGAGCGGCATCCAGCTCGTCCGCGGCGCTGGGGGCGTCTTCAGGGAACGGCTCCGCAATGCGCGCGACCACCTTCATGGGCGGCGTGTTGATCTCGAGCGGACGGTCCCCGACACGCACCATGCCGGGCGGGATGGGGGGCGCCTTGGGTTCTCCGCATCCCGCGACAGGCAATCCGCACACGAGCAGCACGCACGCCGTTGCTGGCAACCCACACATGAATTCCCTGAACGCCATGGTTTTAGAGCCGCTCCTTCGAATTCCGTCCGCTCAATGAGCACGTCATATCCCGGGTATTATGGAACGAGTGCCCGGGTATGAACAACGTCCGGGGCGGCGCGCCGGTTAACGCGGCCTCTGGCCGCCAGCGAACGGCCGCAGCGTTTGAAAACCCCGGAGCAGAACGGGGACATGTTCCAGGCGCCGCCACGGCGCGACTACGTGTCCCCATTCGGACCCTGCTCTTGGTGTCTCTGTGCCTTGGTGTGAAAAACGATGCGAAGGACAACCCCTCACACAAAGACACCAAGACTACAGAGGAGCAACATTCCGGACGCACTGTCATTATGGGCAGCCACGGGGGGCTGCCCCTACATGATCCCTTGCCCAAGATCGCGGGGTTGAAATCCACCCCCGGCCGCTTCGCGGCCACCCCCGCCAGCGGGGGACAC
>JAAYAQ010000092.1 GCA_012719295.1 Candidatus Hydrogenedentota bacterium
CCGAGCGTGTAGGGCGTCGCCAGCGGATTGCGCAGAAGGGCCTGAAACACGCACCCGGCCAGCGCCAGACCGCCCCCCGCGAACAGCGCGGCCAGGGTGCGCGGAAGCCGGTGCTGGAGCAGAATCGCCAATTCCGGCGCGTCGGCAAGAGGGCGGCCCGCGCACCAGTCGCGCCAGGCGGCGGCAAAACTGATCGATTCGCTCCCAACACCGATGCTGGCCAGTACGGCGGCCAGCGAAACCGCCGTCAGCCCAGCCGCCATGAGACCGCCGTGACGCCGCCTCATGGCCTCGCTCCCCCGGCGGACGCGGGTTCCGGCCACACCAGCGGCGTGCCCGTGATGGGATGTTCCGTAACGACGATGGGCGATTCGTAGGCCTCGGTCAACAGGTCGCGCGTCAGGACCTGCCGCGGCGTCCCTTGCGCGACAATGCGGGCCCGCGCGGACATCAGCACAAGCCGGTCGCAGAATTGCCCCGCGACGTTCAGGTCGTGGGTCACCACCGCGACACCGTATCCGTTCCGGGCCAGCCCGCGGAGCAGCGCGAAGATCCCGGCCTGGTGGTTGATATCGAGGGCCGCGGTGGGTTCGTCGAGCAGCAGCAGATCCGGCTCCTGGGCGAGAATGCTCGCCAGAAGCACCCGTTGCCGTTCTCCCCCGGACAAGGTGCCGAAATCGCGGTGGCGCAGGCCGTCCGTCCCGGTTTCCCGCATGCAGCGCAGCGCGACCTCCCGGTCGCGGGCGGACGCCGCCCCCAGCGGGCCCAGCCGCGGATACCGTCCCAGAAGCACCACCTCGAACGCGGTCAATGCAAAGGCGGGAGTGACGGTCTGGGGAAGAAACGCCAGTATCCGGGCGCGTTCCCGGTTGCTGATCGCGCACAGCGGCTGGCCATCCAGCAGCACGTCGCCTCTGGCAGGACGCAGAAACCCGCAGAGCACCCGCAGGAGGGTGCTTTTCCCCGAGCCATTCGGCCCGATAACGCCCATGACCTCGCCGCCGTTCACGCCCACATCGGCGTCGGCCAGCACCGGCGACTCAGGCACATACGCAAACGATACGGACTGTGATTCAAGGCGTCTGCCCATGGTCCCTCAACCCATGTTCGAGGTCAGGATACAACAGCGAGGCGAGTTTTGCCGCGATTTCGGGCGCGCGCGGCCCGGGACGCAGCGCATGCGACTCCGTCACGAGATAGATCCGGTGGTTCCGCACGGCCGGAAGCGAAGACAACTGCTGCCAGTCCGCGAGGTACTGCGCCTGGACGGCGTCCGGAATCGTCTCTCCCGCGTGGAACTCGATGATGGCTTCGGGAGCGCGCATGACGACCGTTTCTTTTGACGCTTCGATGTACGGCTGGTCCGCGTCCCGGTAGAGATTATCGCCACCGGCCGCGGCGACGAGTTCCGATACGAACGACGTCCCGCCGACCGTATGGAAATCGGCCATGTCGTGCAACTGGCGTCCCGTGAGAATGAGCACGGGCATGCGCGGACGCGACGCCACGCGTTCCCGGACCAGCGCCAGGTCCGCGTCGAACGCGCGCGCCAGCGTTTCCGCCTCCCGGCGACATCCCAGGCGGTCGCCGATGATCTGGATGCCCTCGCGGATGGTATCGAGGCTGTCCATGTTGACGCGGAGCAGTTCGAACCCGCGTTTTTCGGCGAGTTCGGTCACGCGTTCGTGTTCGCCCTGGACAATGATCAGCTCCGGGTTGAGCCGGGTGACCTTTTCGAGGTCCGGATTGTGCCACCCCCCCACGCGCTCGAGGTGTTCGACGCCGGGCGGGTAATCGCAGAAATCCGACACCGCGATAACCTGCCCGCCTTTCCCGAGAGCGAACACGGTCTCCGTGATGTGCGGCGCGAACGTGATGATGCGCTCGGGCATGGAGGCCGTTTCGGGCGGCGGCGTCCCGCGGGCGTCCTCCCCGGCGCCATCCGGAGCGGGAGCCTCGACCGTGCCGCCGCAACCCGCGCAAAACCAGACAAGACCGGCCGCAACCACGCACAGCGCGCCCGCGACACGTGCGTTGCGGCGGCGCGGTTGTCGTATCGGTCTCACTTGGTCTGCGCCTCCCGGCGGCTGGGCCGGATAAAGAACGGGGCAGCCGCGCTCAGGCACGGCCGCCCCGGATGGAATCCACTACACGAGTTTGGCCATACGTGCCTTGACCTCGTCCGAAAAACGCTGGATGAGTTCCTGCACGTACGCGGCGGGGTCCTTGCTTTCGTCCGTAACCAGCGGCGTCAGATCCATACCGAAATTCATACCGGTGGTCAGGTCGACGCCGTGCGAGGCGAAGTAGGTGGCGTGGGCTTTGCGCCGGCCCATGGTGGCCAGGTCGTAGCGCTTGCCGCCGCAGATCTGGGAATCAAACACGCCCAGCAGCGCCGCCTGGAGGTTTTCGTGGGCCGAGGAGTCCAGGGCAACCTTGTCCGAGTCGGTCATCCAGTCCAGGTCGCGCCACACTTCGCAGCCGAGGACCTGTCTGGGACGAGCGGCCTTCGGGAGCGCCCGGATCGCCTCAATGAGCTTCAACGTGACGCCGACATGCGTGTCGTGCTTGTCGGCCAGGTTGTGCGTGTACACCACCTCCGGCTTCGCCGTCTCGAGAATCAGCCGGAGATCGTCCACGGGATTCTTGTCCGCGGCGTTCTTGATGGCCGAGCTGGGGTAATCCAGCAGCACCTGCGCGGCATATTCGCCGACCACGGCGGCTTTCTTCTGCTCCTTGAACCGCACCACCCGCATTTCCTCGTCGGTGTAGTCCTTGTAGACGTCGTCACGGGGCGAGCCGCTGCCATTGGTGACCACCACGCCCGTATACCACTTGTCGGCCTGTTGAAAACACTCCATGATGCCCGCGAACGACATAATCTCGAGGTCATCCTGGTGCGCGCCAACCGCCAGATGGGTGGTCCGCGCCAACGCCTCCCTGGCAGGCAGGCCGTCCGGCACAAAAAGTTCCGCGGTTTCCAGTTTGAACTTCATGCTCTCCTCCCGAAATCGCGCATCTCGCGACAGCTTGAACCAACACCCAATCGCACCACGGCGCCCTCCCGAAACACGCGCGGGCGCCGAAATGTTCTCCGTCCCCGCCCGGCCGGCCTACGCAAGCGCGGGCAGACTCGCCGCGGCGATGGACTGGCCGACACGCCGGCTCTTCTCGTCGGGCAGCTGGATGTTCACCGAAGCCGCAATGTGCGGGAATTCGGCGTTCAACACCTCCTTCGCGCCCTCGAGAATCAGGTCGCCGCCGCGGCCCGACGTGCACCGGCCCAGAATCAGCACATGGTTCAGCTCGTAGAAATCGGCGTAATGGGCGATGGCATAGCCCATGTAGTAGCCCATGCTGCGCCAGATCTGGAGCGCGCCGTCGTGACCCGCCTCGAGCTTCTCCTGGACCGCTTTGAGTTTTTCCGCGTCCGTGACGCCCGCCGGCAGCTCGATGCCGGCCCGGGGCGCGAGACGGAACACGCACTGCTGCGAGAAATACAGCGCGCCCACGCCCCGGTCGCCGGACCACTCGTCCGCGGGCGCCTCGTCGCTGTAGTCCACGGGACAGAACGCCAGTTCGTTGAGCCAGCCCGTGATATTGCCGTCCATGGTGACGTAGCCGCCCGCCTCGCTCGAACCCAGGGCAATCCCGAGCACGCCGTTGTCCTCCAGCGACATCGAACCGGCCAGCGCCGTGACCTCGCCGTCATTGACGACATTCAACGGCACGCCCATCTCCTCGCGGATGCGCAGGAACAGGTTCCGGACCTGATCGAACTTGTCTTTGGGCACCCCGCGGAACAGCGAGGCGATCATGGGACGGTCGTTGATGTACACGCCCGCCGAACTGCCGCCGATGGCGTCCACTCGTTCCATCTTCGACGCGGCCGTCTGGATGGCCTTCATGATCTCGTTGTAATGGTAGGAAGGATCCGTGTTCTTGCGGGGTTCCCAGACCACCTCTTCGCTGTACACCGCCTCGCCGTCGACCACGGCCGACACCTTGCGGTCGGAAGCGCCCAGGTCAAACCCGATCCTGCAGCCTTCGAGATGCCGTCCAAGCGGTTGCGTGGTCTCCTTCTCCGGAGGAACCGCCTCCGCGGCGCAGCTCACGACGGTGAACGTCTTTTCGTAGACGTCCTCGCCCATGAAGTGGTAGTCAAACGCGCGGCTGCCGTCGGGCGCGTAGCATTGGGCGATATGCGCGCCCACGCTTTTCGGGCCGCCGACATACACCTTCCACCCCCCGCGCTGCCACAGCAGAAACTTGACCAGGCGCTCGACATACCGGAGATTCGCATCGGCCCGCGCATGGCCTTCCGGAAACACCACCGTCTCGTAGCGCGACAGCGAACCGTCCGACCGTTCCAGACCCAGCACCAGCGGCACGCCCGCGCCCGATTCCCTGACCTCGTTCACAAAGGCGCGATTGGCCAGCACCGCCGGGCGAAATCCCGGATCCAGCGGAGGCACGAATTTCGGATTGATGAGTTTGAACGCGTTCGACATGATTTTCTTCCTCTGTTTTGGCTGCGTCACCCCGCGCGGCAGGTGCTGCGACGAGCGTTTATGCGCCGCATGACCGCTGACACTCTCGAAATCGCCGCGGGTTGGAACCTTCCGCACAGACGCCCGGCCCCGCAGATGGAACGGCCGGGCAAAGAACCTGCCAGCGCTTCTTAAAGGATTCAACAACTATACCATACGCGTGCGGCGCATAAAAGAAACCGTGGAAACCCCGAATCCGGGTAATGTGAGTAAACCTCGGCAAGGTTGGTGCCGGTGGAAACGGTACGGTACGGAGAGCTGCGGTTGCACACACCTCCGGCGCCCCGGTTGGCAGCATGTTCTTCTTTCTCACCACAGGGGTGAGTCGACAGCAGTTCCAGCGCCCGGCAGCGCACACGTTTGAGCCATCTGTCCTCGCGTTAGCCATCGGTTGGGCGAAACCCTGGCTCCGGGCTCTGCCTGGGCATAGTGGGAGTACTTGGGACGATGCCTCGCTGTCCATCGCGTCAATCTTGTCAATCCTGTCGAAGAATCTTCGCCTCCATTCCCCGCGCGGCGGCCGGTCTGATACAATCCAAACCCATGAACACACGCGAACCCGACCATTACGGCAGGCGCATGGTCCGCGCGACCGTCGCCGCCGCGGCGATCCATGGCGCCCTCATTACGTTTTGCAGCGTCATGGGGGCGCTGGCTGTTGTTGATGCCATCGGCCCCAGCTACGCCCGCGAAGAGCCGCTCGTGCTCAACCTTCAGCCCGAGCCGCAGGGTTTTCGCAATTTCGTGGATACGGCCGTGCCCGCCACGTCTCCGGTCGACCCGGACACGGACCTGATTTCCGACCGGACCTCCAAGGCCAGCGGGCTGCAGGACTCCCAGGGCGACCGCCCCGGTCCGCGACTGAAACAGTCGTCTGACGTCGACGACCTGGGCGGGCGTGTAGCCCCCGCCGCGACCGCGCCGCCCCAGCCTCCCGCACCCCGGGCCGAGTCCGCCGAACCGCAGGCAGAACCCGATGCCCCCGCCACATCGCC
>JAAYAQ010000093.1 GCA_012719295.1 Candidatus Hydrogenedentota bacterium
CCGCGCCCCAGCCTCCGCTGCCGGACAAATCGATTCACATCTACTGTCATCCCAGTTTGCTGCGTCTGGCCTCCGGCGACCTCCTTCTGTCGTACATCTACCGGGGCAGCATGAAGCCCCTGTTCGGCCAGAATTACTACCGCCGCTCCGTCGACGACGGCCAGTCCTGGGGCGACCAGCTTATCGTCACGCCGTTTCCGGGCTACCACATCATGCACAACGACAAACTGGTGCAGTTGTCCACCGGACGGATTATCGCCCCCGTGGAATACGAATTTTCCAAACCGGAGAACGATCACGCCGGTTATGTGAGCACGGTGGCCTACTCCGACGATAACGGCTACAGCTGGCGCCGCAGCGCCAACGAAGTGAACCTGCAGGACGAAGGCGTGGAGGCACAGGAGCCGCATGTGGTTGAGCTCAAAGATGGCCGTCTCCTCATGCTCATGCGGACATACAGCGGCTATGTGCTGAAAGCATACTCCAGCGACTGCGGCACGACCTGGGGCCCGGGCATCCAGGTTCCCGAGCTGCGTCTGCCCCCGCACACGAGTTCGGCGCTGTGCGCAAAGCGTATTCCGGCCACGGGCGATCTGCTCCTGCTCCGCTGCAGCGGCGGACCCGCGGAACCGTTCCGGTGGCGCACACCGTTTGTTTCCATTATCTCCCGTGATGAAGGAGAGACCTGGGCCAATGAGCGCGTCCTCATGGGCGCGCCCGACAACGATTACGGATATCCCAGCCTGACCTTCGTGGATGATTTGGCCCTGATCAGCTACCATCAGCGGGATGGTCTGCATGTGTTGAGAGTCAGTACAGAGTGGTTCTATGGGCAGGACGCCCACGGGGAGACTTCAACGACGCCATGAGAATTGCTGTTGGCAACGACCACGCTGCTATGGAGGGGCCGCCTCCTTTGTTCAAACCGGAAATCGTGCGGTACCTGCGGGAACAGGGCCATACCGTGGTCGACTGCGGCACCAATAGCCCCGAATCCGTGGATTACCCGGATCTGGCGCAAGCCGTATGCGCCACGCTCCTGGCCGGGGAGGCCGACGCGGGCATCCTCATGTGCGGCACCGGCATCGGCATGTCGATCGCCGCCAACCGCAACCCGGGCATCCGCGCGGCCGTCTGCGCGACGCCCGAAATGGCGCGTCTGTCGCGGGAACACAACAACGCCAACGTCCTGTGTTTTGGCAAACGCATCCTTTCGCTGCAGGAAAGCCTGAAAATCATCGACGTCTGGCTGGCGACCCCCTTCTCGGAAGGGGAGCGCCACGTCCGGCGCGTCTGCAAGATGGGCTGAACCCGTCTGGAGCTGGTTATGAAGTCGCTTACGCCGAAAGAAATCGTCGCGGAACTGGACAAATACATCATCGGGCAGGATGCCGCCAAGAAAAAGGTCGCCATCGCGTTGCGCAACCGCTGGCGCCGGCAGCAGCTCGACGAATCCCTGCGCGAAGAAGTCGCCCCGAAAAACATCATCATGATCGGGCCCACGGGCGTTGGCAAAACCGAGATCGCGCGGCGTCTCGCCAAACTCGCCGACGCGCCATTCATCAAGGTCGAAGCCTCAAAGTTCACCGAAGTCGGCTATGTCGGCCGGGACTGTGAATCCATGATTCGGGAACTCACCGAGGTTGCGGTGCACATGGTCCGGGAGGAAATGCTCGAAGCGATCCGGCCTAAAGCGGCCGCCGCGGCCGAGCGGCGCCTGCTGGACATTTTGTTGCCGCCCCGCCCCAGCGCGGCGCGGAAGATCTACCGTCCCGGCGACCCCGAGGCGGGCGACGATGCGCCGGTCGCCATGTCCCCGGAGCCGGATGCCGAGGCGCGCACCCGCGAGATTCTGCTCGCCAAACTGCGCTCGGGAGACCTCGACGCGCGCGAGGTGGACGTCGAGGTCCGGGAGACCGGCAGTCCCCAGACAATGCAGGTTTTCTCCAATGCCGGTCTCGAGGAAATGGGGTTCAATATTCAGGAGATGTTCGAACGGTTCATGCCCCAGCGGACCAAACGCCGCCGGGTGACCGTGGCCGAAGCGCGGGGCATCCTCGAACAGGAGGAGGCCCAGAACCTGCTCGATATGGACGCGATAGTGCGCGAGGCGGTCTACCGCACCGAAAACGCAGGTATCGTGTTTCTGGATGAGATCGACAAGATCGCCGGGCACGGCGCGCCCAGAAGCGGTCCCGATGTCTCCAGGGAGGGGGTGCAGCGCGATATCCTGCCCATTGTCGAGGGCAGCACCGTCACGACCAAATACGGGCCCGTCAAAACCGACCACATTCTGTTCATCGCCGCCGGCGCGTTTCACATGAGCAAGGTATCGGACCTGATTCCTGAACTGCAGGGCCGTTTCCCGATCCGCGTCGAACTGAACAGCCTGAACCTGGACGATTTCAAGCGAATTCTCCGGGAACCCGAAAATTCGCTGATTAAGCAGTATCAGGCGTTGCTGGCCACTGAAGGCGTGGCGGTCGAATTCGACGACGAATGCGTCGATCTGCTCGCCTCGGTATGCGAAAAGGTAAACGCGTCTTCTGAGAACATCGGCGCACGGCGGCTTCACACCATTCTCGAGTATCTCCTCGAAGACCTGCTTTTCGAGGCGTCGGAGATGAACGGGAAGCGCGTCCGTCTGAACGCCGCCGATGTGCAGAAACGCCTGGCCGGTATCGCGGAAGACCGCGATTTGACAAAATACATCCTGTGATCCACTTTCCCGAACTTGAATCCCTTGGACTTCGTGTGGCCGCAATGACGGAACGCTGCGATGGCGATTGCCGGACCGCCGGCCCCGGGTCTCCCCGCGACGCCTGCTGCGGTGTTTTGGGCGTTCCTCCGGAATCGCTTGTCTGCGGCCGGCAGGTTCACGGCGTGACCATTGCGGTGGCGGGGGAGGAGGCGCGCGGGCGCGGCGCCCCGGGGCACGAAACCGCCTTGCCCGCCACGGACGGGTTGCTGACCGCCCTCCCCGGGCTTCCACTGGCCGTCTTTGTTGCGGACTGTGTGCCCGTGTTTCTGTTTGCTCCGGAGGCCGGCGCCGCGGGACTGGTGCACGCCGGACGCCAGGGCACGCGGGCAAATATCGTGGGCCGGGCCGTGCGTTTGTTGGTCGAGCGGCTGGGGGCCGCGCCCGGTGGCGTTCATGCGTTCATCGGGCCGTCGGCGGGCCCCGGGCGTTACGAGGTCTCTGAAACCCTCGCGGCTGACTGGGAGGAGGCCGGATTGCCCTGCCGGGGGCGGCTCCTGGACCTCTGGGAGGCCAACCGGCGGCAATTGTGCGCGGCGGGGGTGCCGGATCACCAGATTCATCTGGCCGGAATATGCACCATTGAGGATGGCCGGTTCTTCTCGTACCGGCGCGGAGATCAGACCTCGCGAAATATGGCCCTGCTGATGATCTAGCCGGAAATTTTCCCCGAACGGACGCGTTTCGCCGCCGTCATCGTAACTCATGGATTTTTCATGGCTTGGGAAATCCGTGCCCCCCGAATGCGGTTGCATCGAGACGGGATCCTGTGATACACTTTCCTGGTTTGTGCGCGGGTGACCAAAGAGTGGGTTTGCGCCCACTCTTTTTGGTTGTACCCGGCTTTGGGACCGAGGAATCCCGGCAGCGGGGATCGCGCCTGGTAAACTAACTGCGTGTTGCAGAAGGACTTGGTTGTGATTCGCGAAGACGTAATCAAGCGCACCTGGGAGACTCTGGAGGGCCCGATACAGCAGCACGGGTATGCATTGATTGAGGTGGAGTTTGGCGGCGCGGGCGGCCGGCAGGTTTTGCGGCTGTTCATTGACCGTGAGAATGGGATCGGACTGGATGACTGCCAAACGGTGAGCCGTCTGGTCGACCCCATACTGGATGCGGAGGATTTTATCGACGGCAATTATGTTCTTGAGGTCTCCTCGCCGGGGTTCGACAGGCCATTGCGCAGGCCGCAGGACTTTGAGCGGTTTATCGGAGAACCGGTCGTTGTGAAGACGCACATGCCGGTGAACGGGCGTAAGCGAATCAAGGGACTCTTGACGGCGTTCGACAGCGGGATGGTGGCCATCGCATGCGAAGATGCGGTGTACAATGTCCATCTGGAAAACGTCCGGAAAGCGAATCTTGACCGCTGAACACGCTGGGAAGTGAGGCGATTGTGGCTGACGCAAATCTGCAGGTGATCTTACAACAGCTCGAAGCGGAGAAGAGCATCGACCGCGACAAGCTGCTGGAAGCCATTCGCACGGCGCTCGAAAGCGCCGCGCGAAAGAGTTTCCATCCCAAAGCCGAAATCGTCGTTGAGGTGGATCCCGCCTCGCTCGCCTTCAAAGTCTATGAAATCCGGGAAGTCGTGGAAAGCGTGACCGACGACTCCCGGGAAATGCCCCTCGACGAAGCCCAGAGCATGAACGCCGAGGCGTGTGTCGGCGACCGCCTTAAGGTCCCCGCCGAACCCAAGGATTTTGGGCGCATCGCGGCCCAGACCGCCAAACAGGTCATCATTCAGAAGCTGAAAGACGCGGAGCGGGAAAACGTATACGACGAGTTCAAGCAGCGGGAAGGCGAGATGGTCACCGGCGTGGTGAAACGCATCAGCCATGGCAACATCATCGTCTCCATCGGCCGGGCTGACGCCGTCTTGCCCGTTCGTGAGCAGTCGCCGCGGGAGAACTTCAAACCCGGCGACCGCATCCGCGCGTATCTTGTGGAAGTCGAGAAGTCGCCCCGGGGCCCGCAGGTGGTGCTGTCGCGCGCCTGCTCCGAATTGGTGCGTGCCCTTTTCGAACTGGAGGTCCCTGAGATCTACGACGGGACCGTCGAGATCAAGGGGATTGCCCGCGAAGCCGGGAACCGCACAAAGATCGCCGTCCACTCCAACGATTCCAACGTGGATCCGGTCGGCGCGTGTGTGGGCATGAAAGGGTCGCGCGTTCGCGCCGTCGTCGAGGAGTTGTGCGGCGAGAAGATCGACATCGTCCGCTGGAGTGAAGACCCCGTTGAGATGAGCACCAACGCGCTCAACCCCGCGGACATTCTCGATATTTCCGTTGACGAAGCCAATCGCGTTATTCTGGTGGTTGTGCCTCATGACCAGTTGTCGCTGGCCATTGGGAAACGCGGGCAGAATGCGCGCCTCGCCTCCAAGCTCATGGGCTGGAACATCGATATCAAGAGCGATGTTGAACTGACGGGCGGCGCCCCCGAAGCGCCTGCCGCGCCTTCCCCGGCGGAGGCCGACGCAGCCCCGGGAGACCCCGGCGAACCGGGCGCCGTTGACACGATGGAAGTGGCCGCAGATGAACCGTTGAAGGACGAGGCGGATGCCGGCGGCACCGCCCTGAACGAACCGACACCGGGAGATCTCTGATGCAATAGACGTTTCGGGTTGAATGCGTAGAGCAACGTTCTTCAGGAGTTAGACTTAATGCAGACAGTAGCGAGCTTGGCGAAACGGCTGGACATGACAGCGGAGGAGGCCCTTGAAAAACTCCGTTTCATGATGATGGAGGTCGAGAGCGTTGACAGCGAGTTGACCGACGATCAGTGCGACTTGCTCATCGACGTGGACGACGACCCCGCCGTCGCCGAACGGGTGCGCCAGAAGAAGCTCGATGAAGAGGAGAAGGCCCGGAAACGCACGGAGCGTCTGAAAGCCGCCGCCCAGAAAGCCGCGGCCAAACGCAAACAGGCCGCGAAAAAGAAGCCCGCGGCCAAAAAGACCGCCGCCAAAGCCAAGGCCGCCGCCAAGAAAACCGCTGCCGGGAAGAAGGGCGACGAGGCCCAAGAGGCGCCCAAAGCGGAAATCCTGCACCCCGAAACCGTGGAGGAAGCCGTTGCCGCGGAGGAAATAGCGCCTGAGGAACCGGCGGAGAAGAAAAAGAAGAAACCCGCCGCGAAGAAGGATGCGCCGAAGAAGGCCGCGCGGTCCGCCGAGCCCGATATCCTGATCGGGCGGGCCGTTGACCATGAAGACGTCGTCCAGATCATCCGCGCTGATGGAACGCGCGTGAAAGAACTGGATGTGGTTCTGGACGAGACACCCCAGGTCGATGAAGACGAGGCCGAAGCCGAGAGCGCCATCCTCGCCGAGGCGGAGCGGCATCAGGAAGAAGAAGAGGCCCGAAAAGCCCGTGAGGCGGCCCGGTCGCTGGTCAAACCCGACCCGGCGGTTGTGGCCGAAGTCAAGCGCCGCGCTGAAGAGCGCATGGCGCGCAAACGGCAGCAGCGTTCGGAACAGCCCGCCACGGCTGCCCCGGCCGCTCCGGTAGCCAAACGCACTGCGACCGGAAAGACCGCCCGGAAACGCCAGAAGAAGATCGAGCGCCTGCGTGCGGAAGAGGCCATGCGCCGCGACGCGGCCGCCAAGGTCCGCGAATTCCAGGCGGCCGGTCCCACCGGACAACTCAAAAAGCGCCGCAGAAAGCGCGAGAAAGACGACGACGTGGGTATGGCCGTTGACGAGATCTTTGAAAAACACCTCATCGAAGTGGATGAGACCATGTCTGTGGAGCAGTTGGCCGAAGCGCTGGATGTCCCCACAAGCGACATTATCCTCGAGCTCATGGAACACAACGTCCTGGCCAATAAGAACCAGACCATATCGTTTGACCTTATTCGGCAGATCGCGGAGTCCCACGGGTACGAGGTCCGCAGCGCCATTCCGGGTGAAGAGGAGATCATGGCCGAGGAGCCCGACGCTCCGGAAGACCTCGTTCTGCGGCCCCCGGTCGTTACGGTGATGGGTCACGTTGACCACGGAAAGACCACCCTGCTCGACTATCTGCGCCGCGCCCATGTCGCGGAAGGCGAGGTGGGGGGCATCACCCAGCACATCGCGGCGTATGACGTCGAGATCCGGGGTGGCCGCGTCGTGTTCCTCGACACGCCCGGTCACGCCGCGTTCACGCAGATGCGCGCCCGCGGCGCTCAGGCCACCGATGTCGTCGTCCTGGTCGTGGCCGCGGACGACGGCATCATGCCCCAGACCATCGAAGCGATTGACCACGCGCGCGCCGCCGAAGTCCCCATCGTAGTGGCGATCAACAAGTGCGACAAACCCGCGGCCCAGCCCGATCGGATCCGCCAGGAACTGGTCAAGTACGACCTCGTCGATGAACAATGGGGCGGCAAAACCATTGTCCGCAACATCTCCGCAAAGACGGGCGAAGGCGTCGACACGCTCATGGAGATGCTGGTCCTGGAAGCAGAAATGCTCGATCTCAAGGCCAACCCCGGGAAGAAGGCCCGCGGCGCCGTGGTCGAGAGTGAGCTCTCGAAGGGCCAGGGGCCCGTCGCCTGGGTGCTGGTCCAGACCGGTACGCTTCATGTGGGCGACGTGTTTCTCGCGGGTGAGACCTACGGCCGCGTACGCGCCATGATCAATTCGCGCGGGGACCACATCGAGGAGGCGCCGCCCGCTACGCCGGTGCTTGTGCTCGGCTTCAACGAAGTCGCCACGGCAGGCGACCAGTTTGTCGTCGTGGACGACGAGCGCGTTGCCCGGGCCATCGCCGCAAAACGCGTCGATCGCGCGAAGCTGAAACAGGGCGCCACTGCGCCCCGTATCACCCTCGAAGACTTCCACGCACGCCTGAAGGAAGGCGAGCGTCACGTCCTGAATGTGGTCATCAAAGCCGACGTGCAGGGCTCGGTTGACGTGCTCGAGAGCAGTCTGCTGAAGCTCGGCAACGAAAACGTCAAGGTTGAACTTGTCCACAGCGGCGTGGGGGGGATCAACGAGTCCGATGTCATCCTGGCCAGCGCGAGCGACGCCGTCATCATCGGTTTCCACGTGACCGCCAATCCGCGGGTACGGAAACTCGCGGAACAGGAAGGCGTCGACATCCGAACTTACCGCATCATCTATGAGGTGACGGATGAAGTCAAAAAGGCCCTGGAAGGCCTGTTGACCCCCGAAACGAAGGAAGTGGTCACCGGCCATGTCGAGGTTCGCGAGGTCTTTCGCTCGTCCGCCATCGGCAACATCGCCGGCTGCCATGTGCAGGACGGCGAGGTAAGCCGATCGTCGCTCATCCGCATTGTCCGCAACGATGTCGTCCTGTACGAAGGGAAGATCGCCTCGCTGCGCCGCGGCAAGGAAGACGTGCGCAGCGTTTCCTCGGGGTTCGAGTGTGGCATCGTGCTGGAGAACTTTCAGGACGTCAAGGTCGGCGATACCATCGAGGCGTACCGCCTCGACCAGGTAGCCCAGAAACTGGAGTAGCCTGGTCGCGTGCGCCGCATAATGCAGAGGCGTTTCATTGACCATCGGCTTGCTGACATTGGATATGCTCATTCCCGGCGCGCGGTCCCTCAAAGATAAGCGCCGTGTCGTGAAGAGCCTCAAAGACCGTATTCGCAACCGCTATAATGCGTCGGTCGCGGAAGTGGAGTTCCTGGATGAGTGGCGCAGGGCGCGCGTGGCCGTCTGTGTGGTGGCGCGCGAAAGCCGCTTCGCCAACACCCAGCTCAACGAAATTGCGCGCTACGCGGTCTCCAGCACCGGGGCCGAAATCGCAAACATCGACATCGAGATGCTTTAGAACATGAGTCACGGCAGAGAAAAACGCGTTGGTGAACTGGTTCGGCAGGAGATCGCGCACCTCCTGATGCACGAGTTGAAGGATCCCCGCATCGGTTTTGTGTCGGTGATGCATGTCCGCATGTCGCCCGACCTGCGTTACGCCAATGCCTATGTGAGCCTGATGGGCGAGCCCAGGCAGCGCAAGGCCTCGCTGATCGCCTTGCGGCGCTCCGTGACCTGGCTTCGCGGCGAGGTCGGACGCCGCCTGCGCATGCGCCATGCACCCGAAATCCGCTTCTTTGAAGACACCTCCGTGGACGATGCGTTCCGGCTGGAGGAGATTTTGAAGGAGATTCACGCGGAAGAAGAGGACGACAGGAATGCCGGAGATTAAGCTGGGCGAGATTGTCCAGAGACTTCGCCAGGCGGAACGCATTCTCGTCACCAGCCACATCTCGCCGGATGGCGACGCCGTGGGCGCGGTGTTGGCCGTCTATCACATCATTCGCGCGCTGCACGACCGCGAGGTTGTGTGCTCCCTGGCCCATCCCGTGCCGAAACGGTACGCGTGGCTGCCGGGAGCGGACCGCATCTGTCCGCCCGGCGTATGCGCGCCCCCCTTTGACGTCGCCGTTATCGTCGATGTGGCCCAGTTGGACCGGATCGGCGCCGTGAGCGCCCTGGTGGGCGACGAGACACAGGTCATCGTGCTTGATCATCATCTTGAAGACGCCCCCGCCGGCGATCTGGCCGTTGTGGATCCCCGCTATGCCGCCACCGGTGAACTGATCATCGAGCTCATGGATATTGCGGGCGTAAGCCTGACGCGCGAAATTGCCGAGTGCGCCTACGTCGCGCTCGCAACCGATACGGGGAGTTTCAAATACTCCAATACCACCGAACGCACCCATCGCATCGCCGCCCGTCTCGTAGCCACCGGTTTGCCGGTCGCTGAAATCGGCCGGCGCGTTTTCGACGAGATGTCCGCCGCACGGTTCCGCCTGCTGATCCGCTTCGTCAACAGCGTGGCCCTTCTCGACGGCGGCCGCATCGCCCTGGGCACGGTGACGGCGAAGGACATGGCGGAGTCCGAAGCGCTGGAAGAGGATACCGAAGGGCTGATCAATTTCGCGCGCAACATCGAGGGCGTCGATGTCGCCATGTTGTTCCGCGAAGTCGACAACCACACCGTGAAGCTCAGTCTGCGCAGCCGGGAAGGAGTGAATTCCGCCGGGATACTCCGTTCGCTCGGTGGCGGAGGCCACGCCGCGGCGGCCGGGACAACCCTGGAAATGCCCCTGCGTCAGGCGACGGCCCTCGCGTTGCGCCATGTCCGGGAAGCCCTGCGGGAGACGCTATGAACGGTCTGCTGCTCGTTGACAAGCCCGCAGGGCCCACCTCGCACGACGTGGTGCAGCACATCCGGCGCGCCGCCGCCCTGCGTAAAGTCGGCCATACCGGCACCCTCGATCCCGCCGCCACCGGCCTGCTGGTGCTGTGTCTGGGCCGGGCCACCCGAATCGCGGATTTTCTGTCGGGCATGGACAAGGTCTACGAAGGGGTGCTCCGGCTCGGGCTCGTGACGTCGTCGCACGACCTGGACGGGGAAGTCTTCGAAGAACGGCCGGTTCCCGATCTGACGGCAGGCGACCTCGAGAACGCCTTCGCTGCGTTTACCGGCGAGATTCTCCAACAGCCCCCGATGGTGAGCGCCGTAAAGATCGGGGGAGAGCGGCTCTATAAGCGCGCCCGTCGCGGCGAGGAAATCGAACGCCCGGCCCGCCGCGTTACCGTGCACGAATTTTCCCTGCTCTCCTTCGACGGGCGCGATGCGGCGTTCCGCCTGCGCTGTTCGACCGGAACCTATGCCCGGGTGCTGTGTTTCGATGTCGGCACGCGTCTCGGCTGCGGCGGCGCCCTGGCCGCGCTCCGCCGCCTTTCGGTAGGCGACTACTCGGTAGCGAATGCGGCGGCCCTGGACGCCCTCGACTCTTCCGATGCGGTGGGTAAGCGGTTGCTGCCCATCGAGAACGCCCTGGCGCTGCCCCGGGTGAAGGTCCGTGAACAGGGGCTGAACCTGGTCATGCACGGCCGCCCTTTGGGAGGAGAGGCACTTGCCGGCGAGTGCCCCGTGCGTGAGGGCTGGATTCAGATCAACGCCGCTTCGGGCGAACTGCTGGCGCTGGGGGAAGTGTCCTCCGATGCGCTTGGTGTCCACATACTGCCGCGCAGGGTGCTGTGCCATGGATAACCCGGCTCCCATGAAGATCATCGAAGATGTCCGGAGCACTGACGAAAACTATCCCGGCGTCGTTCTGACCATTGGCAGTTTTGACGGTGTGCACCTGGGCCACCGGGCAATCGTGCGCGAGGTCGTTGAACGGGCCCGGCAGCGAAACGGGACCCCCTGCGTGCTGACCATGCGCCCCCATCCGCGGGAGTTTTTCTCTCCGGAACGTCCCCCGAACCTGCTCACCGACGAGCGAAAAAAAGCGCGGCTCCTCGCGGACATCGGGGTCCAGGTCCTGTTCGTGCTTCCTTTCAACCGCGACGTGGCCGGGATGTCCAAAGAACGGTTTCTGGAAGAAATTCTCGTGGGCCGCTGCCGGGTGCGGGAAGTGGTCGTCGGGCATGATTTCCGGTTCGGGAAGGGGGCGGAGGGCGATTATGAATTCCTCCAGGCCTTCTGCCGCGAGCGCGGCATCGGGGTCGCGCAGGTCGCGCCGGTTCAGGTGGACGGCGAACGGGTGAGCAGCACCCTGGTCAGGGAATGCCTGCTTCAGGGCGATATCGACCGCGCCGCCCAGTTGCTGGGCCGGCGGTATTCCATCGCCGGCCAGGTCATCCGCGGGCGGGGAATCGGAGTCCGTCTGGGATTTCCAACGGCCAACATCAAGCCGAATCACACGGCGGTTCCGGCCCAGGGCGTCTATGCAGCAAAAGCGTGGATACACGATGTGGATTATCCCGCCGCGGTGAATATTGGCATTGCGCCGACGATCTCCCACGCGGACCTGACGATCGAGGCGCATCTCCTGGACTTCTCGCGGGATATTACCGGAGGAGGCATTGAACTCGAGTTTTTCCAGCGTTTGCGGCCGGAACGCAAATTCCCGTCGCGCGACGCGCTGGTGGAACAAATTGCGCGCGATGTGGAGACCGTGCGCGCTTTCTTCGCAACTGGTGGCTCCTGCACTGATCAAACGGGGCTCCAGATGCCATAACCTCCGCAGTTATCTGGACTTCGGCCCGGAAGCGGAGGTGCGAACAGCTGAATTGCATGTAACTTCTGGGAGCGTTGCATCGTCCAAGATAACAGGGTAATTGTCTAATGAAGAGCCGGAAACTGTTTGTCGTTCTTCCCGTCGCGGCGTGCCTTCTTCTCCTTGTAATGGCTTGTTCTACAACCCATTATAAAGAGAAGGCCGATGCCGAAGTGTATCCGATCATCGCGGAGAAATCGCTGGAAGTCCCCGGCAGTCCTCAGGATTTCACCATCGACCAGGAGCAGACCCTGTCGCTCGAGGGTTTACCCACGATGGAGCGGGAAGACGAGACCCTGGGCGACACGTCCCCCACAGAAAACGGCGCCTACATTCTCTCTCTTGAAAAGGCCCTGAGCGTTGCGGTGAAACGAAGCCGGGAATACCAGAGCCAGAAAGAAAACCTCTACGAGAGCGCGCTGGCGCTCACCCTGCAACGGCACCGCTTCGACCCCATCTTCGCGGGGCGGTTCAGCGGCGACTACAACCGGACCACCCGGGACGTGGAGCGGCCCACGGATGCCGCCCTCATCGCCCGGGAACTCCCCAATATCCTCGAACGCACCGGCGACCTCACCGGCGGAACCGGCGCCCTCCTCGACAGCTACGCCGATATTGTGGAAGCCGCCGCTGTCGTAACCGGCATTGCCGATGAGACCCGCATCGACGTCGTCGACGAACGCTCCGTGACCGGAAGCAGCAGCCTCGGATTCGACCTCCTCCTCGCGGGAGGGGCCCGCATCGCAGTCGATCTCACCTCGAATTTCCTGCGTTATGTGACCGGCGACCCGCGTGTGGCCACGTCCTCCACGTTGCAGGCCACGATTGCGCAGCCGCTCCTGTCGGGAGCCGGCCGTGACGTTGTCCTTGAAAACCTGACCCAGGCGGAACGCAATGTCCTGTACCAGCTCCGCTCGTTCACCCGGTATCGCAAAAACTTCGCGATCGATATCGCCAATTCCTACTATCGGGTGCTTCAAAACCGCGATGCCGTGCGCAACAACTGGAGCGGCTATCTGGCGTTCCAGGACAATGCCAAGCGGCAACGCGCACTGGCCCAGGCAGGGCGCATCAAGGTCGCTGAACTCGGCCGTAACGAACAGGCCGAACTGCAGGCCCGCGACCGCTACATTGCGTCCGTCCAGAGCTACGCGGACAGCCTGGACCAGTTCAAGATCAAGCTGGGCCTCTCGACCGACGCACCGATCGTCCTCGACGAACAGGAACTCAAGCTCTTGCGTGAGAAAGGCTTGGACCACCCGAATCTCGCCCCGGAACAGGCCATCGAAATCGCGCTTGTCTCGCGACTTGACCTGATGATTGCCCGCGATCGCGTCGAGGACGCCGAACGCAAGCTCCTGGTTGCCGCGAATGCGCTCCAGCCCGACGTGACCCTCGTGGCCCAGGGCCGCGCAAGCAGCTTCGGACAGGACCGGTTTCAGAGCATCGACTTCGAGCGCGCCGAGGCCAGCATCGGGCTGGAAGTCGACCCGCTCTTTGACCGGAAAGCGGAGCGTAACGCGTATCGGATCGCATTGATTGACTATGCCCGGGCGGTCCGCGACCTGGAAGAATCCACGGACCTGATCAAGCTGGAGGTGCGGCAGGCCTGGCGCGATCTCCAACAGGCTCAGGTCAGTTATCAGATCCAGGAGATCGGCGTTCAGTTGAATGAGCGCCGCGTCCGGGAACAGGAGCTGCTCTTTCTTGCCGGCCGCGGCAGCGCGATCGACCAGGTCGACGCGCAGAATTCGCTCATTGCGTCGCAGAATGAATTGACCGCGGCGCTGGTCCAGCACACCATCGCTCGATTGAGCTTCTGGCGGGACATGGGCATCCTCTTCATCAAAGAGGACGGGCAGTGGGAGGACATCACGGATGACAACTACAGCGGGGGGGCCGCCACCGAATCCGTGGAGGAAGAGATTTCTCCCGTTTCGTAAGTGGTGGAAGTTCGTTGTGGCCGGCGCGATCGTGCTGGTTGTTGTGATCGTTCTGGCCCGCGACCAGGAAACGGGCGCCGGCGTCATCAGCTACCGGGTCCAGCGGGGGCCCCTGCGCATCACCGTCCTCGAAAAAGGCGAAGTCGAAGCCCTCGAGTCCCAGGAGATCAAATCCGAGGTGCGCGGGGAAACCAAGATCATCAGCATTGTGGATGAGGGCTACCGCGTCACCGAGGAAGACGTCCAGAACAAGAAAGTCCTCGTGGAACTCGATTCATCCGAGCTCAAGGATCGCCTCACGCAGAAAGAAATTGAATTCCAGAGCACCCTCGCCAGCCTCACCGAAGCCCAGGAACAATACCAGATCCAGCTCAAACAGAATGAGAGCGACATTAAAGCCGCGGAACTTGAGGTCAAGTTCAAGCGCATGGACCTGGAAAAATACCTCGGCTCGGAATTGGCCCTCGACCTCCTCGACCGACTGGGGATTAAGGAGATCACCGCCGAAGACGTCGAAGAAGAGGACCGGGCGGCCCGGGCGGAACAGTCCACACCCGCGGCGCCACCCCCCGATTCCACCGGCGCCCAGCCTGCCAGCCCTTCCGAGACCGAATCCCAGGCTCCAGAGGCCATCCAGGTCGAAGTCGTGCTGACAGCGGAAGCGCAAAAGCTCCGGGATTCCCTCGATTTCCGGGAACTGGCAAAGGACGCCCGCCTGGCCGGTGAAGCTGTCCAGAAACGCCAGAAGTTCGAAACGGACATCCTGTTGGCTGAGGAAGATCTCTCGACCGCCCGCGACACCTACGAATGGACCGCCAAACTGGCCAAGGAAGACTTTGTCACCGAAACCCAGCGCCGGCAGGATGAAATGGCGGTTACCCGAAGCGAGATCGCCCTCGAGTCAGCGAAACTCGCGCAGCAGCTATTTGTCACCTACGAGTTCCCGAAACAGGCCGAAACCCTGCTGTCGGACTATGAAGAGGCCCTGCGGGGACTGTCCCGAACCGTCAAGAAGGCCCGCTCGCAGATTGCCCAGTCCGATGCCCAGCTCAAGTCGGCCGAAGCCCGCTACTCGATCGAGAAACAGCAGCGCGATGAGCTCGTGGAACAGATCGAGAAGTGCACGATCGTGGCCGAGCGTCCCGGGCTGGTTGTCTATGGCGGCGGCGACTCCCGGTATTACTATTACGGTTCGCGGGAGCCAATCCAGGAAGGCGCAACCGTACACGAACGCCAGCCCATACTTACCATCCCCGACATGACCAAGATGGCGCTCAAGGTCAGCATTCACGAGTCGTCCATTCAGAAGATCCAGAAAGGTCAGAAGGCCTCCATCGTCATCGAGGCTTTCGCGGACAAGGCGCTCACCGGCGAAGTCTCGAAAATGGGCGTGCTTCCCGAGCAGGAGAGCCGCTGGATGAATCCCGACTTGAAGGTCTATGAGACGACGGTCGTGATTGACGGGTCGCATGACTGGCTCAAGCCCGGCATGACCGCGAAGGTCGACATCCTCATTGAGGAACTGAACGACGTTCTGTATGTGCCGATTCAAGCGGTGTCCACGTTCGAAGGGAAGCGGGTCGCGTACCTGGCGCAACTCGGCCGGGAGCCCGAAAAGCGCATCGTCGAAACCGGGCAGTTCAATGACTCCTTTATCGAGGTCAAGAACGGGTTGAATGAGGGAGACGAGGTCTTGCTGATTCAACCAGAAACGCCGGCCGGAACAGGCGAGAAACCCGCGGAGGAGAAACCCGCCGAAGCGCCGTCGCCGGAGACCGTGCAGGCCTCCGCCGCGGAGTGAGCCGCATGCAGGACAACGGCGAGATCGCCCGGGTCGAGAACCTGTCCAAGACCTATGTCATGGGGCTGGTTACGGTGCAGGCCCTGCGCGGCGTGAGCATCGCGCTGAGGGGCGGTGAATACATCGCGGTGATGGGCCCGAGCGGATGCGGCAAATCCACCCTGCTCAATATTCTCGGGTGTCTCGACAAACCCTCGGGCGGACAGTACGTTCTGGGAGGGGAAGACGTTTCGCAGTTGGACGATGACCGCCTTTCGGAAATCCGGAGCGCGCGTCTGGGTTTTGTGTTCCAGTCCTACAACCTCATACAGCAATTGAGCGTCGTCGAGAACATCGAAGTACCGCTGTATTACCAGGGGATGCCCGAAGAGGAAAGCCGAAGCCGCGCCATCGAATTTGCCCAGCGCGTCGGCCTGGAATCACGGCTCCACCACAAACCCTTCGAGCTCTCGGGCGGCCAGCAGCAGCGGGTCGCCATCGCGCGCGCCCTCGTCAACGATCCCCTCATCATCCTGGCCGACGAGCCGACCGGGAACCTCGACAGCGCTTCCGGAGAAGAAATCCTGCGCCTGCTGGATGAACTCCACCAGTCCGGCAAGACCGTGGTCATGGTGACCCATTCCGAGGAGGTTTCGGAACGGGCGGGCCGCGTCGTCCGGCTGCGCGACGGGGAGGTCGAGTATGACCTCGTCCGGTAAATCCACGAACCGGCAGACGCTCCGCAAGGCCATCGGGGCGGGCCGGATGAAACTCACCATCAAACTGGGCCTGAAGAGTCTCTGGCTGCACCGCCTGCGTTCCCTGCTCACCGTGCTCGGCATTGTCTTCGGCGTGTGCTCGGTGATCGCCATGCTCGCCATCGGCGAAGGAGCCAGCTATGAAGCCCAGGAGCAGATCCGAAGCCTGGGAAGCAACAACATCATAGTGCGCAGCGTAAAACCTCCCGAGGAAAAAAGCAGCACATCCCAGCGCACCTGGCTCCTCGAATACGGGATTACCTATGCCGACCTGGAACGCATCCGCGCCACGCTGCCGGGCGTCGAAATCCTGGTGCCTGCCCGGATCATGCGCCAGGACGTCTGGAATGGCGGAAGACGCATCGACTGCGACCTCTATGGCACCGTCCCCTGGTATCCGGAAGTAAACAACCACCGCGTCGCCCGCGGGCGCTTTTTCACGGAAACGGAGATGAACGACGGCACCTATGTGGCCGTGCTGGATGCCGGCGTCGAGAGCGCGCTGTTTCCCATCGACCCGGCCATCGGCAACACCCTCCGCGCGGGCAGCCACTACTACCGCGTGATTGGCGTCATGGAACCCCAATCCGCCCGCATTACAAAGGATGGCGCGTCTACTCCGCCCGCCAACAACGCAAACGGCGCGAGCGGGGCGCCGAACCGCATCTACGTGCCCCTGAATGCCGCCAGAAAACAGTTTGGAGAAATCCTCGTCAACCAGCAGAGCGGGAGTTTCGAAGCCACGCGCGTCGAACTGCACGAAGCCACCGTCAAAGTGGCGCGCCTGGAAGATGTGGTGGATACCGCGCAGGTTATTGCCGATCTCCTCGCCGCCAACCACCGCAAGACTGACTACGAGGTCGTGGTGCCACTCGAATTGTTGCGCCAGGCCGAGCGCACCAAGCGCATCTTCAACATCGTCCTGGGCGCCATCGCCGCCATATCCCTGCTCGTCGGGGGGATTGGCATCATGAACATCATGCTCGCCAGCGTCACCGAGCGCACCCGCGAAATCGGCATCCGGCGCGCGCTCGGCGCCAAACGCCGCGACATCATCATCCAGTTTCTCGTCGAAACCGTCCTGCTTTCCGGCGCGGGCGGGGTGCTCGGCGTCATCCTCGGCATTGCCATTCCGATGGTAATCACCTGGTTCGCGGGGATGAAGACCATCGTCACGCTCTGGTCGCCCTTCATCGCCTTCTCTATCTCCGCGATGGTCGGCGTGGTTTTCGGCCTGTATCCAGCGCTGCGCGCCGCCAACATGGATCCCGTCGAGGCCTTGCGGCACGAGTAGCCCTCCCGCGCGCGCCGTGAGTCATCCCCTCCCCGTGTGCTAGAATCTACCGGATGTCCGGGCTGGAATTTCGAGGAAATCCATGGAAATCACCGTAAAACCCGTCGAGACGGCCGATGAGTTGCGGGTGGTGCACGACCTCTTCGCGGGCATCCATTCGGCCGACGACTATGCCAAAGGGCTCCGGTGGCTGGAGAACTGCGGCACGCGCTACCCCGGGTATCTCACGGAGCACACCCGTATCGCCAAGTGCGGCCCGGAAATCGCGGGGGGGCTCCGCCTGATTACCGACACGGTGCGCCTCGGCGATGCCCGCCTCAAGATGGGCGGGCTCGGCTGGGTGACCACCTCCGAAAGACACCGCCACAAGGGGATATGCCGGCGCCTGATGGACGACACGCTCGCCTATATGAAACTCCACCGGTACCACATTGCGATGCTGTTCGGCGTGCCCGGCCTCTACCACCGCTGGAAATTCGTGACTTCCCTCGCGGACCACGTCATCGATGTCGATACCCTCGAGGCCCTCACCTTTGACTGCCCGCTCCAGGAGCGGCCTGCCAAAGTCGGGGATATTCAGGCGATTCAGGCCATCCATAGTGCCAATGAAGACGCCATGACCTGCTCCGTCGTCCGAACGCGCGCCCACTACCTGTGCAAATGGAACGAATCCGGCCCGAAACAAGTCCTCACCGACGACCGCGGCAAGGTGCTGGCGTATTTCTTCTATCGCAATCTGGGCGATCACCTGGCCGTCGAGGAGACCGGTGTGGCCGAGATCGGTCTCTGCGGCAGCGTGCTCCGCGCGAGCGGGCGCATCGCGGAAGAGGAATCGCTCGCCCATCTGAGAATCTACAGCCCTCCCGGGCATCCCATGTCGCGGTATCTGCTCGAATTCAGGTCCCGTCACGAAACCCTGATCTCCTGCAACGCCGGCGGCATGCTCGCATTTGTGGATTTGGAAGAGACCTTCGAGCACATGATCCCCGAGTGGGAACGTTGCCTGAGAGACAGCGGCGCACACGACCTCCGTACGGAAGCCACTCTTTTTGTGGATGGGGCGCCCCAACGGATCCGGGCCAACCGGGGCGCCATCGACATCGCGCGCTCCCCCGGGAAATCCAAGGTCAGTCTCAGTGCCGCCGAGATGATGCATCTGCTGACCGGCTACCGCTACGCGGAAGACATCCTCGCCGCCAAACAGTGCTTTCTGTCTCCGGATGCCCGCGCGCTGCTGCGCGCCGTTTTTCCCAAACGTGCCCCGTTCGTGTGGCCCTACGACCGGTTTTAGACCCTGGCCGCGGTCCGCGTGCTGTCAGAAGATTGAACACGCCTCAACCGGCAAGTATACTATTCATGCGTGCCGGGGTGGCGAAATTGGCAGACGCGCCGGACTCAAAATCCGGTCCTGGCAACAGGGTGAGGGTTCAAGTCCCTCCTCCGGCACCATGTTCCCCATCTCGTTCCGCGCCGCGGGTACGCTTTGGCAGGCCTTTCTCTACATGCATGCCGCGCGCCAGTTTCTCTTCATGCCGGTGGCGCAAAACGTTCGTTGATCAGAACGGGCGAGAACCGACATTCTTCTGTGGACATTGTTGTTCAATTTGTGATATATTTAAAGTGTTATGTCCGTAAGAAATGATAAAACTCCCGTTGACCACCGGGGCGAAAGCCTGCGCATCCGCAGGCAACGGGCGGTTGCTGCCGCGCGCCGGGACGGGGTGACCGTCAGGCAGATCGCGGAGGCGCTCGGCACAACGTCCGCAAACGTCAGCAGCATTGTCTCCCGCGGATCGCAGTACAGCCCATTTGCCCTCGCGCTCGACGAATGGCTCGTCGCGCACGGGTACGCCACGGACACGATGCACGAGGAGCCGCCCTGCGGGCACGAGCCGGGCACGTCTTCGTCCGCCGATTCACCACACTGTCCGTTGCCGACGATTGACAGCTATCTGCAGCTGCTGGCTTCCGCGCACGCGGAGGGGGACCATGCGGCCGTAGGGGAGACGCTCAAGATTGGCGCGGCCCTCGCCAGGCTCATGAGCGAACTCATCGAGCTCCGGAGCCAGATGGAGCGGGTGGCGTCGCGCCTCGAGCGCTCGTAGGCCCGCGCCTGTCCGAGCCTTCTCGGGCCCATGCGGCCGCTTCAAGCGTGTTTCTGGTTTCCGGCATGGGCTATAATGGTGCGACGGGGTTTCGCGGGTTCCTCGCGGTACGGAATCACCAGCATCCAGCGCGAATCCCCGCCAAGCCGCACCGGGCGGAATCGAGCAGGCAGCCGCTTCTCCACAATACTAAGGGACAGTCTCAGACACACCGATGGCTTCCGGTTTTACATCCCAGCCGCTTCTCGGCATTCAGAATGTCACAAAGAGCTACGGCAATCAGTGCATTCTCCACAACGTGTCACTCACGATCCACGAGAACGATCGGATAGGCATCATTGGCCGGAACGGGTCCGGGAAATCCACCCTGATCAAGCTGATGGCGAGCATCGAAGCGCCGGAAGCCGGAACGGTCACGCGCCGCCAGGGCGTCCGGACCGCCCTCCTTCGCCAGGACACCCCGGGCGACCCGCATGAAACCGTCGGGGACGTGTTCGCGGAGGCCACGGCCGATATCCGCACGCTTCTCCGGGAACACCACACGCTTGCCGCAGAACTGGCGGCCCAGAGCTCTGGACCGCGCCGCGACAAACTCGCCGCCGAATTCGAGCAGGCCCAGCACGCCCTGCGCGTGCGGGAGGGATGGAACATCGAGGCGGAGGTTCGCCGCTTGCTTACCGCCCTAAACGTGCCTGCGCTGGACCGCCCCCTGTCGACCTTGAGCGGGGGAGAGCTGCGCCGGATGTATCTGGCCGCCACGCTCGTCAAGCGCCCGGACGTCCTCTTTCTCGATGAACCGACCAACCACATCGACGCCGAAAGCGCTCGCTGGATCGAAGACTTCCTCGCCTCGTACACGGGAAGCTGTGTGCTTGTCACGCATGATCGGTATTTCCTCGATCGCGTCGTGACCCGTATCGTCGAACTGGAGCAACAGGAACTTCTGTGCATCGACGGGAACTACGAGACGTTCCTCGAACGAAAAGCCCTGCGGGAAGAGCACGCAGCGCGCACCGAAGCCAACCGGCAGGGCGCGCTCAGGCGCGAGCTGGCCTGGCTTCTGCGCGGAGCCAAGGCGCGGAGCACAAAGCAGAAGGCCCGCATCAAACGCTTCGACGAACTGGATGCCCAGGAAGCCTACCAGCCTCAGGAGCCCCTGTCGTTCGAGATCCTCTCGCCGAACCGACTGGGCAAACGCATCCTGGAGGCGGAGGGCGTCTCATTGGCTCTCGACGGCCGCGAGCTCTTCCGTGATTTCTCCCTCATCATGCAGAAGGACATGCGCGTCGGGCTGGTGGGCCCCAATGGGTGCGGGAAGACCTCGCTCCTGCGGGTGCTCATGGGACAGCTCGAGCCGGATGCGGGGCGGGTACTGATTGGCGAGGCGACGGAGTTTCTTTATGTCGACCAGGGGCATCGGGAGGTGAATCCCTCCAGCACGGCGCTTCAGTTCATCTCGAACGGCGTGCGGGATGTCGAGATCAACGGAAGACGTATCCATATCCCCGCGTACCTCGAGCGTTTCCTGTTCGACCGGAGCGTGATGAACATGGAAATGCAGTACCTGAGCGGAGGAGAGAAGAACCGGCTGGATCTAGCCCGAAAACTCATGGCGGGCGGCAATTTCCTCGTCCTCGACGAACCCACCAATGACCTCGATCTGCCGACCTTGCGGGTGCTTGAGGAAATGGTGGCTGCGTTCCAGGGATGCGCCCTGGTGGTCAGTCACGACCGCTACTTTCTCAATCGCATCTGCACCCATCTGATCGCATTTGACGAGGGGCCCAGTCTGGTCAAGCTGGCGGGTAATTACGACGACTATCAGCGCTACCGCAGGGAAACCGCACAGGCCGCCCTGCCCAAGGCGTCCCCGGCTCCACAGAAGCGAAAGCCCCGCGAGAATGCCGCGCCGCGCCGCCTCACCTGGCAGGAAAAACGCGAGCTCGAAACCATCGAGGATGCCATCCTGCAGGCGGAATCCGAGGTTGGCCGCCTGCAGGGACAGGTCAATGAACCGGCGTTCTATAAAAAACCGAACGAGGAGGTTCAGCAGGTTCTCGCCGATTTGCAGGCCGCGGAAAGGCGGGCGCACGCGTTGTACGAACGCTGGTCGGAACTCGATTCGATTGCCGGGGCGACCCAGTAAGGGCGCCGCGGCTACGGTTCCGGCGCCGCCACGCTTCCTCGGGCGGTTTCCACGTCCCGCATCCAGCCTTCCGTATCGGACACGGCCCATGCCGCGCTGTCGGGGCCTTCGCCACAGTCGAATTCGACCAGGAGCAACGGCCTGAAAATGGTCTTGCTTAGGTGGCTCATCGATGTGGAGACGCGCATCACACTGCCGAGAGGAATCGCGGTTTCGGTACCAGGAACTGCCTGATAGAACCACAAGCGCGAGTCCGTCAGCACCAGGGCCCCGTTGCCCCGGAGCTGGACCAGGCCTTTCCTCTTGCGCCCGAAGTATTCTACCCACAAGTCTTTGCGGAGGATCTGGCCTGGTTCGAACCGCTCGGCGACAGTCCGGCCGAGGCTGGCGCGGAACCTCCTTCCAACCAGGTGGAAGACCACCAGCAGACCGGCGGAAAGCCCCATCACCTCCAAGATGATCCCAACGTATCCCGGCATGTGCGCATCCTCCTGCGCTGGCGCTACTGAGGAATACCCCCGCGGCACACCGGATATTCGTGCCGTTGCCTGGCTATACATGGCGCTTTCGGGCTACGAAGATCACCGGACCCGGCTTAAGGCGTCACGGCCGGGGCTTGAGCGACGGTGCCCGCCAGGGCCATCTGCCCCTTGCGGATATGATCCATGGACGTGAAGAGAATGCGGGCGGTCTCCTGCGAGGCATGAAACCCCGACGAGTTCTCGGCCTCGACCCAGTCAATCAGGAATGACGCCCGGCGCTGGGCCTGGCGCGCCTCGCCCAGCCGTTCCGGGGGAATGCCCGCCCCTTGCCCGGCCTGGATGGCGCCAATCAGCTCGACCAGGGCAGCCATGCTGTGGTCGCGCATCTCCATGGTCTTGGCCTGGATGTTCTCCGCGCGGGCTTTCAGTTCGTCTTCAGACACCTTGTGACAGGTCTGGCACGCGTTGTTGATGTTCAGCAGCGGGCTGCGCACGTGGTGGTCGCTGATTTTCATCGCGCCGGAGCGCACGTACGGCATGTGGCAATCCGCGCAGGCCACCCCCGCCCGCGAATGAATCCCCTGGTTCCAGGTCTCGAACTCAGGATGCTGCGCCTTCAACATGGGGGCGCCGGTGTCGGCATGGGTCCAGTCCTGGAAGCCGGTGCTATCGTAATAGGCCAGCACGTCGTCAGCCTTGAACCCGTTGAACCAGGGATAGGTCAGGCGCTTTTCGTCGCCCTTGAAGTAGTATTCGACATGACACTGGGCGCAGACAAAGGCGCGCATTTCCTGGCGCGTGGCCATGGTATTCACGTCATAATCGGAAATGCCCTGCGCCGCTTTGGCCACCTTGATCCCTTCGAGAAACCCCGGGCGCGTAATACGCAACTGCATGGTCTCGGGATCATGGCAGTCAATGCAGGCGACCGGGTGCTCGACGTGCGTGCGGGCCTCTTCATACGGCATCGGGTTCATCAATTCAAAACCCTTGATGAGATCGCCATTCCCCAGTTTCTTGTAGGGGATATACACCGACGCGTGGCAGTGAATGCAGGCGCCCACCTGCGGCTTCTGGTGCCGCCCGGTAAACGTCTGATCTTCCAGCATGTACGCATGCCCGCGCTCCTCCCGGAAGTCAATCGCGAAGGCATACCCCGCCCACATCGTCTTCAGGCGCGGGTCGAGTTCCAGGCGGGACTGCGCGACCGCCGTCCGGGGATCCGCTTCGGTGGGCGTGCGCGGTATGGCTTCGCTGCCCCCGTACCGCGTGCGCTGCATGTCCACCGTCCGCGTGTACAAATCGTACTGCATGGGGAAATTCTTGCCCCAGACCGCCGGATCCTCCGTCTCGTCCGTGAGCTCAACCACCCGGAAGAAGGGATTGCGCGCTTCCTGCTTCCGCTCGAAAATGTTCACCAGCAGCGCGGTCACCCCAAAGGCGGCGACCGCAACAACCAACGCCAGGATTGCCGAAAACATGAACAGGCGTTTCAGGCGCGTTCCGGTTCGGTCCTGGGCTCCATTTCGGGATGGCTCGCTCATGGCAGATGCTCCTCACTTCCCCTTGATGCTATTCCAAATGGCCGACAAAGCGGTGGCACCGGATGCAGTCCTGCGGTTCGCGGCCGCCGCCAACGTCTATCTGATGTACGATGTCTTCATGGCAGTACCGGCAGTTCGCCTCCGCGATTTGGCGGTTGAACTCGGTCGCCTGAATCGGCTCGTGAAAGTTCCCCGTCGTGAACGCCAGGGAATGGTGGTACCCGTTGAGGCCTTTCGTGAAGTATTTCGGAATCAGGGAGTGGGGGGTATGACAGTCGTTGCAGACCGCCACCGCATGATGGCTGCTCTTGGCCCAGGCATCGTAGTGGTGCTGCATGATATGACAGTTCGCGCAGACCTGCGCGTCGTTGCTCATATACGAGAACCCTTTGGCATAGATGAACGTGTACGCGCCCACGCCCACGCCGGCTCCTGCCACGGTGCCCAGGAACACTGCCGCCCAGGCAAGTATCCGCCGATACATGGTCCCCTCCAGCCCGCATGAGAATGACACCGTCCGGGGAATCCCGTCCTCCCCTTCACGCACACTGTAGCACACTTCACCGGCGCAAACAAGAGATCGACGATACCATATGTCGCTTTTTGCGGTGGCCTTCCGCCGCCCAAATCCCTATCATACCCGGAGGCGACGCCGCCTTCGGCGCGCCGCGTCGTGACAGGAACTGGGAGCCAACATGAGTGAATCCCCGTACGAGCTCTGGGCCGATTACTACGATATCGTTCATACCGGTCTTCCGGGCGAGGCGGAATTCTATGTGGGCCAGGCCGTTCGCACGAGGGCCGAGACCCTCGAGCTGGGCTGCGGCACAGGGCGGATTGCCATCCCCATGGCAATGTCCGGGGTCAACGTCGTAGGACTGGACAACTCGAAGGCCATGTTGCGCCAGTGCCGGGAGAAGAAGAGACGGATTGGCCCGACTCCGGGCCGCCTGAGGCTCGTCGAAGGGGACATGAGCGATTTCGACCTGGGCCAGGTCTTTGATCTGGCGGTCATGCCGTATCGTGCATTCATGCACCTGCTTACACCCGAGAGCCGTGCGTCCTGTCTGGCGTGTGTTTACCGGCATTTGCGGCCCGGGGGGCTGTTCATCCTGAATGTGTGGGTGCCGCGCGAGCGCGACCTCGCCGCACACCGGGCGCGTGAACGGGGAACCATCGTCTTCGCGGGACGCTACCCGCTTGCGGGGACGCAGCGAGAGCTGGCGCATTCCGTTGCGGCCTGGTGCGACGAAGAGCGACAGATTCTCGAAGAGCAGCACCAGCTCCAGGAAGTCGACCGCAGGGGGGAGGTGACGTACTCGGCCATCCTGCCCATGCAGCGCGCGTGGCTCACCCCGGTGCAGATGCGCCGGCTCCTCGAAACGCAGCATTTTGCGGTGGACGCGGTCTTCGGGGACTTCGAATGTGCTCCTTACACCGCGGAAAGCACCGAAATGATCTGGGTGGCCAGCAGACCGGCCACCGGGCCTCTCGGATAGGCGCACGATCGCTCCGGCTCAGCCCCGGACGTGGAACCCCTCATACAGAGGAGCCCCGGACTCCCACTGCGCGTCAACACGCGTGACGACAGCATAGCCGGGGCCCTGACGGCACCACTCGAGCATTTCCTTCAGGACTGCTTTATCGCCCTCGAATTCCGCCTCCACGCTTCCGTCCGCTGCGTTGCGTACCCACCCCGAAAGTCCCAGGCGCGTCGCCTGCCGATGCGTGGCGTACCGGAAACCAACGCCCTGCACTCTCCCCTGGATATGTACGCGCAACCGCTCGGTCATCAATTGGACTGAAAGTGCTCCAGCATGCGTTCCCGCAGCGCCGAGTCGCCCAGGGCGATGATGGCGGAGGCCGCCGAAATACGGGCTTCCGGATAGGAACTCAGCAGTACGGGCTGCATGATGTCCATGAGCGAACGGACGTTCGTTTCCACAACGACTTCCGTGACAATCGACGCGATCCCTTTGACGAAGTTCCCCGAGGCCGGCTCTTTGAGGTCCGGAAAGTCCAGGCGCAACAGTTCCTGGAGGTCTGCGATGCGCGTGCGGTCGCCGCCCATGATCAAGGCGCCCGCCGCTCTCGCCCGCATCCGGATGACGTCCAGCTGGACGTCATAGCGTTCCGAGAGACGCTCCCGAAGCGCTTCCATAGCATCGAGGTCGCCTTCCGGGGCGAGACGAAGGCCCGCATCCACCCGCAACGTCGGGATTTGGAGCGCCTCCTGCTTCATCAGTTCCTTGCCTTTTGCGTCCCCGAGAAGGTAGAGAATCTCGATGACGCGGTACCGGGAAAGCCCGCTCTGGGCATCCAGCATTTCGTGCAGCGACTCAATCACATCGTCGCCCCCGAGAATAACGAGGCCCTTCGCGGCGGCCTTGGCCTTCTCTTCGTTCAGGCCGGTCAGCATGTCGAGCATGGTGGGAATCGCTTCGCGGTTGCCCATGCGGGCCAGCGCCAGCGCCGACGGCGCGGACAGGTCGGCCGCGCGATCCTTGACCATGCGCAGCAGCGCCGCTTCCGCGGTCCGATCACGATACAGGCCGGCGACCCGCGCCGCCGTCCCGCGGATCTGCCGGTCGCCGCTGGTGAGCGCGCGGTCGATCAAATCGCTGTCGAGGTCTTTGTAGCCGGCAATGTAGAGGCGGTAATAGGCGCCCAGGGCCGTCTCGAGATCGTTCTGACGCGCAAGGTCCTGGAGGTATTTCAGACCTTCCTCATCGCCCTGGGAGGCGATAACCATGGCCGCATTCATTTTGGCGGGCTGATTCCGGTTCTCCTGCTCAAATACCTCCGCCACCTGCCGGATGGCCCGGCTCACAAGCTGCTGCTGGCTGGGCGTCAGGCTGCGTTCCACATCCATTTTGAACTGCTTGGCCTCGATTTTCCCTCCCTGAACGCGGATTTCCTTGACATCCGTGAACAGATACGCGTGCCGGTCGCCCGTCTCCGGGTTGAGCACACTCAGATAGTTGGAGCCCAGTTCGGTGATTTGAAGATTGGGATCCTCGGCGTCACGGCCCTTGACCACGATGGTGACGAGCGTGGGTGTTCCGGCGATCTCCCTGAGGTTCGCCCCCGAGACACCCGTGATCGGAATGTCCTGGCACAGGGCGGGAACCGCAATCGCAATCGCGAAAACGAACATGATGGTCTTTTGCATCTTTCGACTACTCCCAATCGTGGCGGCGCTGTGTTCCTCTCACCGCGTTCCTGCGTTTCTCCCGGCAAGTCGCTGAAGCTAATGTAATTCTATACTTTCTTCCTTGATAATGCGATCCAGAAATGCGCGCGCGGCATCCAGCGAGGGCACCAGGGGGTTGATGGTCAGGGCCTGGAGCGCCGATTCGTACGATTTGTGCTTGACGGCCTCCACGATCAACCGGTCGCTTTCCTTGACGCTGTGAAACAGCCCCTTCAGGAACCGCGGACAATCGCCTACCCGGCGGGGTTCCAGCCCCTGCTTGCCGATCCGCACGGGCACTTCCACGCTGCAGTCCTCGGGGAGGTCCCGCAGCGCCCCCTCGTTCCGGACACAGAGAATCGACTCCCGGTCCTGTTTGTCCTCCAGGGTCTGCAGGAGGGGGATGATCGTCTCCTCATACCAGACGGCGTTGCGGGCGCGCGTCAATTCCGGAATCTCCGTCAACGTGACGTCGTCATACAGCTTGAGAATCTGCTGTTCGGCCTCGTGCAGGATTTCCGCACGCGACCGCGCGCAGGCCAGCTGCTTCTTGAGGATGGCGTCCTGGTGAAAAAACAGCCCCACCGTGTGCGTCGGAATCATCCGGAACAGTTGCACAAGCTCGTGGTCGAACCCGTCCTCTTTGTGGTGCTCCAGCTGGTCCAGCACCCGCTCCATCCGGCTCTTCCCGTCCAGCTTCACATCCTGAATCCATCCCAGGTGGTTCAGGCCGACGTAATCCACCTGGAGCTCTTCCGGGGGCACCCGCAGAATCTCCGACACCCTCCGGACATACGTGCCGGGAAGGTCGCACACCCCGATGACATTCAGCCGGGTGTATTTCGAAAGGGCTTCCACGACAATGCCGGTGGGATTGGTCAGATTGATGAAGATGGCGCCGGGATTCGTCTGTTCTATCAGCTCGGCATGCTGGAGGACCACCGGCAGGGTCCGCAGCGCGTTCGCGCAGCCCCCGGCTCCCAGGGTTTCGTCGCCGATCATCCCGAATTTCGGCGGAAGAACCTCATCGCGCTGCCGGGCCGGCATCCCCCCGACCCGGATATGATTGATGACATACTTGGCGTCCCGAACGCCCTCGCACACGTCGGTAGTCCCGATGACTTTCCCCGGAAACCCGCTTTTGTCCATCAGACGCTGGCAAAAGGCCGCTACCAGCGGAAGCTTGGGCCCTTCACGTCCGATCAGCACGACTTCCTTGACGTTCACATTGTGGGAAACCAGAGAGAGGACGAATTCCGGTATGTAAACGCTGCTGCCCCCCAAAATCGCAATCCGTTCAATCACGGGTACCCGCCTCCTCCTTAGAAAGATTCTGTATGCCCTTTGACGGTATGGGAAACCACCGATTGCCGCCGGTCTTTTCCTGCGAAGCCATAGAGTCTTTCTTTCCACGATGTGCGCAGGGAATACAGAACCAGACCCATGCCCTCGCGCAGGGTTCGTGGCCGTGTGGCCAGCGTGACGCGGCCTCGCCGGATGGCCGCGACAATGTCTTCAACATTCGGCGCGGCGTCGACCAGCGTACAGGTGCTGTCACAGTAGGGAAGCGTGTGGAGATCCGAAGTCCCTATCAGGGGGAGCCCGTATTTCCGGGCCACCCGGACCGCCCTCCGGTTGAACCCCGCCCCGCGAACGTACAGCGTGCAGAATTCAACCGCGTCAAAGAGGTCGATGTTGGCCTCCAGGGCGCGCCCCAGCGAAGAGCGTGACGGGTAGTACGGATGAGGCGCCAGGAACGCGGCATCCCGCCGTCCCAGAGCCCGCAACTCCGCGAACGTGGCCGCGGCGGCCTGCTCGCCGTCCGGGTTCAGGATGACCACGTGCTTCCCCTCGATGCAGGCTTCGAGCCCCGGCACGAGCGTGATCCCGCGCCGCCGTGCATATGCGCGAAGCCGTTCGGTAACCGTGACCCCTTCGTGGCACGTCAACGCCAGCACACGGAAATTCAACTGGGCCGCGGCATCAAGAAGCACTTCCGTGGAATGGGACAGATCATCGCGGGGATCATCAGCCGAATGGGTATGAAAGTCCGCCTTTAACTCTGCCATTCCCGTCCCGGCAACGAATTACTCGGATTGCCGCCTCGTGCCTATGAGGCTACCGTCACGGACCAGCGAAGTCAAATTGCCATCCGCGCACGCACCGGTTCGGCGCGCTTCCTTCGTGCAGCGCAGGCGCCCCGCCTGCATTCGGGTCTTCTCGTGGACACAGTGGACAGGGTGGACGGGCCCCACTCCACATTGCCGTCGTCAACGCCGCGGATGCAGCCTTTCTCGCCGAAATCGGCCGCATTTTCCGGCCGACACCAAAGGTGTCAAATGTAAGTCGCCGGGAGATTAGCCCGGAGATCCCCAGCGTGTCCGCATTGCGTCCCGTCAGGGACGAAGGATAACGGGATGAGCGCCGTGTCCGCATTGCGTCCCGTCAGGGACGAAGGATAACGGGATGAGCGCCGTGTCCGCATTGCGTCCCGTCAGGGACG